>NZ_JBEPNP010000016.1:0-105610 GCF_040546335.1 Arthrobacter sp. UYEF20
GAAACGCCGGCGTGCTGCAGTCATGCTGATCTCTACTTTCAGTAGACCCCCATTTTAAGAGGGCCCACTGTCCGAGAACTCCGCGGCAGCTCAGTATTCGGTGACCTTGCCCCGCAGTTCCGACCGGGCAGCGGGGAACGCGATGTCGGAAAGCCAGTGCCACATGAGCGGCGACTCCTGACTCGGAGGATCCCAGCGGTATCCCCCGAGCGGCACCCGGTAGACGCGCCGTGAGCGCACGGCCGAGATGCTCTGCCAGACCGGGTCTGAGTAGATGTCCTGCGGCATCGCCGCATCGAAGTTACCCAGCAGGATGACTTCGGGGTCCCACTTCAGGACCTGCTCCACGTCCAGGCCAACCATGCCGACGCCCGGCAGCGGGTCCTTGCCGGTGGCGGGATTAGTGCCGCCCACCAACTTGATATAAAAGTCGTTGTAGGTGTCGGCCGCGGCGGCTTTCAGCCCGCCGGTAAACCTATTTAAATATAGAATGCTGGGTCCCGCGGAGGCGCGGCCCGCGGCCAGGGATTTGATTTCCGCGAGCTCTTTGTCGCTGTGTGCTTTGAGCTCCGTGGCCCGCTCCGGCTTTCCCAGCATGGCGGCGAACATGGCGGCCCAGGCGTCCACATCCTCCTGCCTGCCGTTGTATTTCAGGCCGAGCACCGTCAGTCCGGCATTTTCCAGGGGGGCGACCAGCTGGGCGTCCGACCACTGGATCACGACGTCGGGGTTCAGTGCCCGCACACTCTCCACATTGGGGGTGAAATCCTGAGTCGCGACGTCGTGCGGCAGTTCCAGCGCGCGGGGGAACATCGTTCCCATGACGCCGTCACGCATCGCAACCCACGATGCGTTGTGCATGGCGCTCAGATGGTCGGCACCGCCGTCGATGGCGACCAGAAGCGAGGCGGCAGGCATGGGAATGGTCACCACCCTGGTGACCGGTTTGGTGAAGGTGACCGTCTTGCCCCGCTGGTCCGTGATGCTGATGCTTTTGGAATCTGTGGAGGCCGTTGCGGAACCACTGGTGGACGCTGCAGGCTGCCCGCCTGCCGCACCGCATCCGGCGAGGAATGCTGCGGAGCCGCCGGCCACGAAAACCTGGAGCACGGTGCGACGGTTGAGATCGTCAACTCGCATGATAGACCCCCTGTGCGTAGGTTCTTCACAGGATCCGCCCGAAGGTCACGGCTGTCAACGGCAGCCGTGTTCCAGGCCCTTGTCGGCGGACGGTGCCGGTGTTAGGTTCAAAGAACCTTTTGGAGAAGGTGGCCAAAATGATGGTTGTCGACGGTGCCCAGCTGTTTATCCGTTACGCCTACCCGCCCAATTCCCGGGGCAGTTGCGGGCCCCCGGACAGCGATGCCCTGCTGCACTACGGCCAGTCCGGCGTGACGGACCAAGGCCTCCGCGAACTGGCAAAGGGCTTCGCCGGCGCGTGGCCATACCTGGAGCTGATCGCAGGATCCAACGGCATAGCCGACCCGCTCGACGCCCGCGTGGTGGAGGCGTACTGGGTGGGCAACAGCCTTCTGGACTCGGTGGGGATCACGAACATCGGCAATTCCATGGAGGACCGCTTCCGGGCCCGCACCGGACGCCAGTTCCCGCATCTGGCCGAGGGCGTCCTGGCCGGCGGGGTTCCGCATCACAGCTTCCATGTTTTGGAGATCTACCCCTGGCTTGGCCTGCTCCACGACGACCGCCGCCACGCCACGGCCCTGAGCGTCCTGGACCGCTGCAGGATTCGGTGGGGCACGGTGTTGGCGATTTCCGGAGACGAGGCGGTGGTGCGGTCCCGGCAGCTGGTGTGGGACGGCGCGGCTCTGGCCGTGGGCGAACCAATGGTGGAAACAGCCAAGTACGCCGTGAACGGAACGGGTTTTGTGGCTGGCCTGGCGGTCGACGATGTGGTGTCGCTGCACTGGGACTGGGTGTGCGACCGGCTCTCCCCGCTTCAGCTGCAACGGCTGAAACACTTCACGGCGCGCCATCTGCGCATAGCCAACAACGGCGTCGAACACCGCGGTGCGGCGATAGCGCTGGAACACTAGGCCGGCGACGCTACTGCGGCTGCGGCGCGGCGCTGTCCGGGTCCTCCGGAGGCTTCACCCCGGTTGAGTCGCGGGGCGAGGATTCACCCGCCGGCCGGCCGGCGTCGCATCCGTCCCGGTTCCTTCCCGTCCTTGCTTCTGTCCTTCCTGCTTGACCACGTCCTCGCCGCGACGGGTGGTGCTCTCACCGACGCCTTCAGGGGCGGCTGCCGGGTCGTCGGGGGTCTCGTCAGACGCGGGCTGTGCAGGTTCCTTGAGGGGGTTCGCTGCCGAAGGCGCGGGCCGTGCCGGGGGCCGTGCCCTCTGCGGGATCCTCGGCATCGGACGGATTTGTCGGTGCCATGATGCTCTCCTCGATCTGTTGGCCACGGGCGTGCCGTCCTCCATCACTTCATGTCACCTTCCTCGCATCCTTGGGCAATCCCGGGGCTTTCCTCTGAAATAAATTTTAGAAGCCCTCGGGGAGCGTTGCCATAGTCGCGGCGAGCTCCTTTCTCGTGAATATGTGCCCGGGGATCCAACCGAAATCGTTCTCCCGCGCGGCTGAGCAAAACAGTCACCGCCGGAAGCCTGGACGTCCGGTGGATCCTTTGTGGGCAGGCGAGCAAGGAGTCCACACCGGGCCCCGGCGTCCGCTTAGGCGGCCGTAGTCCGCTGCTCTTCCGGCTGACTTGATATGCATCAGCGGCTATAGATTTTTGATAGCACCGGTGTAAAACTGTTGCAAGAGGATATTCACGAAAAAGCAGTGCACAGTGGTCACGGCCCTCAGGGCATGCCCAGCGGAGCCGCCTGGTCCAGGCCGGGCGGGGAAGGCGCCGCTGGTCGGCTACGAAAAAGGTAACGGGGCAGTGGCCGAGCATGGGCTAAGGAGGCAGATGATGAACATCCAGCCGCAGGAAACTGGCCCGGAGGTGCCGGAGGATGATGCTCTTGAGCAGCGGACGCCGGTGCTGCCGGAGAACACCGAGGAGCTTCCCGACGCGGGCCGGCGGCCCGATGATGTCCCGGAAGCGGATTTCCTGGAGCAGCGCACGGCCGTGCAGCCCGTCAGTGCCGGGTACGACGGAATCGACGCCGGGGCAGGTGCGGACCTGATCGAGCAGGCGACCGGATCCTTCGCCGACGGCGAAGACGATTACCCCGACGCCCGGGAAGAATCCGACTATTAGAACAAGGCCGCCATGGCCGTGGCGGGTCCGTCCGGTGTGGGCGGGGACGGCGGGAGTTTCTCTTTGGGTGGCCGGGCTCCGGCCGCAGTGGTGCGTTCTCTGCCGGGGCGGGATGTTTCGTTATTGGTCAAGGACGCTGCCGATGAGTTCCTTGAGGATTTCCCAGAAGTCGCGGGCGCGGTATGAGGTGACCGGTCCCCTGCCCTGGGCTTCGCGGACGGCGTCGGCCAGGACGATGGCCTCGGCGAAAAGTTCGGCGGTGACAGCGGGCACCCGTTCCGGTTCAAGGGTCAGGGTGTGCCGGACCAGCTCGCGGGAGTGCTGCTCTGTGTCGCCGCCGGGGTCCAGGTGCAGACCGTTGCGTTCCAGCCGGGTTGATGCTGTGTCGAAGCCGTGGTTCACGTGCTGGCCGAAGCCCTCCTCCATGTACTGAACTGGCATTCTCAGTTTTCCTTCCAATGGGGTCTATTGCCCTGCCTGGCGGACACGGGTCGTTCCCGGCAGGCGTCCTGGGGGCGGGATCGGGATGCGGGGGCCGGTTAGGGCCGTGTGCCGTAGATGAATTCCTTGGCGTGGTCGACGGCTTTGCGGAAGGCGTCGTTGCGGAGGGTGATCTGTTCTTCGGTGATGGCCTTGGCGGGTTCGGTGTAGGCGGTGTATCCGGGGTGCAGTACCCAGATGCCCCCGACCGGGGGGAGGTAGAACACGCCGAAGGTGCGGTGCCGGGGGTCCTCGTCCCAGATGGGGACCACGGCGACGGCTGCGCCGGTATCGGGGTTGATCCATTGGGCCCGGGGCAGGGGCTGTTCGAGCGTCTCGGGGTCCAGGAACGGCGCTGTTCCTTTGCCCCAGCGTTGTTCAAATCGTTCGTAAAACGCCGGCAAGATGTTGTTGTCGTACGGGTGCCAGGCGCTCATGGCGGTTTCCTTTCCGGATGGCGTGTTTTCTGAACAGCGCGGCAGCAGGGCGTCGGTGACCTGGTCCGGGTCCGGTCATGGCAGGATCTGCCAGATGATCCGGTAGCGGCCCGGGCCGGAACGTTCAATGCGTGGTGCGAGGCGGCGTTCCTGGTGCAATGGTTCCGGGGCGCCGGTGGCCTGCTGGCCGGAGTCCGGGGGCTCGGGGCTTTCCCACCGGACCGGGCCGATGAACAGGAGCGGGGCCGAGGAAGCCGGTCGCCGCTTCCGTGTCTGTGGCGGGGCCGGTTCGGGGACCCGGGACCGCGCCTGCCGCTGGTGTTCCCGGTCGTAGGCGGTCGGCCTTGCCGGATCGCCCAGGAGGGCGTAGGCATCCATGATCTCGTGCAGCTCCTCGGCGGCGGCCCCACTGTCTGCGGCCGCGTTGCCGGCGGCCCCACGGTCTGCGGGTGCGGTTTCGGGTGGGCGGGTATCGGGGTGGCGGGTGCGCAGCAGTGAGCGGTAGGCGTGGGTGACCTCCCGGTCCGTCGCGGAGGGTTTGAGGTGGAGAACGTCGTAGGGATCACGGCGGTGTTCTCGCATGGTTCCGGCTTCCGGCTTCCATCGTCTGTTCTGGTCCCGTGCGCATTCCGGGGGCTCGTTGCGGGGCGCGGGGTGGTGGGGATGGTCCCCGGCCAACGAGGGCCGGGGACCATCGGTGCGGGAGGCATCGTCGGGGGCCGCTTTTTTCGGTGCGCAACTGGCGCGGTGGCGTGGCTACTCTGTGCATCGCCCTTTTACTCTTACGGCGGCCGGTCCAATGCTCCCGGTTCTGCGGGCCTGACCCCGGGGGATCAGGCGTGGATTTCCTGTCGCTGGTTTTTCTCCGATGCGATTTCGATGCGGCGCGGTTTGGCCTTCTCGGCCACGGGGATCCGCAGCGTCAGCACCCCGGCGTCGTAGCTGGCCTTCACCGCGTCGACATCGAGGGCGTCTCCCAAAATGAGCTGGCGGCTGAAGACACCGCGGGGCCGTTCCGCGGCGATCAACTCCGTATTTTCACCCGCCGGGTCCTTGCGCTCGGCCTTCACCGTCAGGACGTTGCGTTCAATGTCGATGTCCACCGAATCGACGGCAACGCCGGGCAGGTCGAACGCGACGACGAATTCTTCCCCCTCCTGCCAGGCGTCCATGGCCATGGCCGCCGGCCGGGCTGTGGTGCCGAGGACCTGCTGGGCGAGCCTGTCGAGCTCGCGGAACGGGTCGGTACGCATCAGCATGGTCTCCTCACTCCTTACAGATTGTTCCTTATCACTTACCCCCAGCCGCCTATCTGTTGTGGCTGGTATAGATTTTTTATAGCACTGCTGTGAAACTGGAGCAAGGGGTTTTTTCAGGTTTTGAGGAGGATCTGATGGAGCCGAACACCGGGAGAAGGACGGCGGTGTATGCCATCTCGGTGGCCGCGGAGCTGGTGGGGACAGGTCAGCAGAACCTCCGGCTGTATGAGCGCAAAGGCCTGCTGGAACCCGGGCGGACAACCGGGGGAACACGCCGCTACAGTGAACAGGATCTGGACACCCTGCGCCGGATCAGCGCACTGCTTCAGGACGGACTCAACCTCGCCGGCATCCGTGTCGTCCTTCAGCTGGAAGCGGTCAACCGGCGCCTGGAAGGTGAACTGGCGGCCGCCCGGACCCGGCGCTGAACAGCCGCCGTCGGAGGCTGCCCCGCCCAGGGAGGGCAGAACGCACAAAGGTCGACCAACAATACGGTCCCCGCACTCGGCCCGCTCCTGTCGGGGCGTGACACCGGGGGGGGGAGAAGAGTCCCCTGTGCGGCATCGTTTCAGGACCCGGTCCGGGCGGGGGCGCGCGGCCGCAGCCTCTAAACTCCCGGGCCACTGCCGCACATCAGCACCCTGCGGTTTCCCCGCGGAAACCGCCGGAGGCCGAAACTGTGCCGGACACGACACGCAACCCGACCGGTGGTTACGCCCAGGCGGTACCGCCGCCGGGCCAGGTGAAGGTGCCCGATGGCGACGGTATCTAGACGCGCGTGACGAGGACCTTCCGGCCCTCCCGGGGTCCTTGTTCCGGTACCGGTACGCGGATTTCCAGGATGCCATCGGTGTATGAGGCCGTCACGTCGCCCGGGTCAACTGCCGCCGGCAGGCTCACGGTCCGGGAGAACGTGCCGTGCCGGAATTCGGAGCGGTATCCTTCTTTGTCCTTGTGCTCGGTTTTTTCCTCATGCCGGACGGTGATCTGGAGTTCGTTTCCAGTCAAGGTGATGTCCGCGTCCTTGTCCGGGTCTATGCCTGGCACCTGGGCTTTCACGACCAGGGAGTCGGCGTCGCGGTACTCTTCGACTCGGAGCCAGGACTCCCGGTCTCCTTCGAGGAACCGTCGGACGGGTTCGGGAACGTCCACCCCCGCGCGGCGGAGAATGTTGCTCCTCGCTGTTACCTCCTATCGATGTCCCGGGCCCGCTTCGGGGACGGCGGGGCCGGGAGATGGATTATGGAACAAGTGCTAAAACGTGGCATCGCCTGATCGACCACATGCACATCGTCCTCGTGCCGATCGTCCTGGGCCGGCGCGAACGGCTCTGGGATGGACCCGAAGGACTCGAAAAACGCTTTGAAATCGAAGCGACCCCATCTCCGCACGGAGTTCTCCATCTGATCTTCACTCGTCGCACGGCCCGGTAGTCCGACTTGGGAGCGATCGCCCGTGAACGACCGTCCGTGAGACACCCTGCTCAATCAATGCCCAAAGCGGCGCGTCGTGTGGTTACGTCCACTAAGCGTGGTGTAACGGTACGCGGCCGAACGGGCGGCTCACGCGCGGGCGGTGGCCACGGCCAACGGCCGGCGGACCGGGCGCCCGTCCGTGGTCGATGCTGACAAGCTCGAACACGCTGCACTGCTCCGGGCCAGCGGCTCCTCCGCCCGGGAGATAACCGCTAAGACCGGACTGAAACGCACGACGCTGTACCGGCACCTGCCGCCCCGCTCCCCCTCCGCCGCCGCCGCCGCCGGGCAGGTTGTCATTCTTCCTGGTGCGTAGGACAGGGAGAGAAGGCCCATAGAATGGTGAGGAATTGGCCGGGGGGACCACATGAATTCACACGGGATTTGCCTTGTCATCGAAGATGACCTCGACATCCGGGAACTGCTCGTACTGATCCTCTCCGGCATGGGCTTTGAAGTACGGGCCGCAGCCACCGGGGCGGCAGGGATTCGCGCGGCCAAGGCACTGGATCCGACCCTGATGACGTTGGATCTCGGCTTACCGGACATAAGCGGCCACGACCTTGCCCGCAGCCTCAGGGAATATTCAAATGCGCCGATCATCATGATCACCGGACGGGCCAGTGCCGGTGACGAACTCGACGGCATGGCCACCGGTGCTACCGCCTACCTGACCAAACCCCTCCGGCCTGTACAGCTCAGGGAACTGTGCCCGCTGCCGTCGCCTGTCACTGCGCCAGCGCATGATGGGTTCAGTGGTGAGGACTGATGCCTGACCCGTCCACTCTTGCCTTTAGCCTGACGTACACGGGCACCCTCGTGGTGGCCCTGCTGATGTTCCTCGGCCAGGTCGCCGCATTCACAGCCCTGCTGGCCCTGGCCGGGGCCGTCAGACTGCTGGTCGTGTCGGTGCGGGCACTACTGCGCCCACGTTCCGACTGACGCTGTACTCGCCAGTAGCAGCCACGGAAAACACGGTTGGAGCAGCGCATGTAAATGGCCCCGGCAGATACCGGGGCCATTCGTCCACTCCACCTGAGTGCTGCCGGGCGTTTTGCATACCCGGCTGGCACCAGCATGTCACGCTGATGCACTCCGGGGTCCCAGGCCCCGGCGGCCTATCGGCATGGGATCACAACGGAAAGATGTATCAACGGAGAGGGTTGAGCCTGCCCCCTTTCCCGGGAGCCTTCACGCTGCCTTCGACAGTGTGAGCGTGGGGATCACTGGGATCATCCTGTCGCTGTCGCCCACCCCCGGAGCAGGGACGACTGCGTCGGCGCCGCACTGATGGGACCGATCGTCATCCTGGAGGCATGCTCCTGCATCGGAGTCGGCTCTTTCTGCCGGAACCGGCGGCCACTGCCTTAGCCGGACGGTCAGCCCAGCGGTCGACCGGGTCACGGCCCGGAGGCATCGGAGGTCTCCTCAGCGGGTATCTTCGATGTCTTCGGCCGCTTCGGCGGTTGCGTCCGGATCCTCTTCCGGCTCGAAGGTGTTCGGCTCCGTGCCCGCACCGAGCCCCACACCATCCGGTGAGCCGGGAATGGTGCCATCCCGGCCGAGGCCAGCAGGGCCTGTCAGCTTCCGGTCACTGGTGGAATCGTCGTCGCGGGGCTCTTTCCCTGCCTCATTCACGCTCATCGTCGTCTCCAGGATCCGCCTGCGGGTGGAACTTCACGGTAGCATTCCCGCGATGGAATAGTAAGCGTACTTCCGGTCTGCGTTCACCGAAGGATCGTGAGCAGCCCGGGTATCCGGTGGCGCGTGTCGAGCCAGCGTCGAAGGCGCATAGGTGCCCTTGAACAGTTTCCCCATCCCACCGTGGCGCAGCGTCCTCAGCCCGGACGGTCGCGTACGGCCTGTAGGCCAAGTACTCAGCCGGCCAGGAAAACGAGTACCGGCTACTGGTGTACGCCCCGATCGGGCGAACTACCGTAAGTGTCAGCAACAGGAAATGAACTATATCCGGGCGCTGAATCTTTCCCGGGCCTCATCGGCCCCGGGCCAGACTGTGCCGGCGGCGTGAGAGCTTTCTGAGACCGGGCTCTCCCCCAGCCGCCGCCGGCACTACGTCCCCCACTTCACCAGCCCTGACGGGGAGCGGGACTGGATCACTCCGCCCGCGAAGAGGAGCCCACCAGATGGCTACGGGCGCATTCAGGCTAGCTGTCGGCACCGCCCGGACGAGCCGGGAAGTCGGCGGAGGCTTTTCACCTGCGACAAATTGATCTGCACCAATAGGAGGCTGCAATGCTCTGGAACTGGACCCTCTCCGCATGTGTCACGGCCGGGCCACGTGCCCATGCAGGTGATCTTCGAATGCAGAAACTACGAGGAACATAAGGCATCCGACTTTCACCAAGCTTCCTATTACATGTCGGGCGCCGCAGGGTGCCGGCCAGTCAGATGTTGAGCCTGTCCACCTCGTCGAGGACTTCGGTCGCCGCCCACGGCGCTGGCTATCTCGTCCTGTGGATCTACGGGCTCATCTTCGGCGGAGGCGTTTCCCCGGCGATCTTTGTGACGCTGCACAACGCCGAAAAACTGGCTGCATCTGCTCTTGGGTATCGGAATGATCGCGCTCGGGCTCATCCTCTCCCGGAACGCGACGGCGACACACCGCTCTGCGGCCCGGATGTAACACCGGCTGACGGATCAGGAACGCTCTTCGTTCAAATGGCGGTGGCTTAGCGTGCTGATCAGGCAGGCCAAAACTACGCTGGAAGTGTCCGGACGTTGAGCAGCGGACGTGGTCCGGTGGCTGCCGGGGGGGTGTGCAGGGCCGCTGTGCGGAGTGCCTGCTCCGGCTACAGTAACGGCATGAGCGTGGAAAAACCTGCCTTGCCTGACGTGCACGTCATCCTGGAGCACATGGTCCAGACCCTGGCCACGGGCACGGAACGGATCCAGCAGCGTCTGGCGGATGCGTACGCTTTCAGCCGTTTCGGCGCTGAGATGTCGCAGGGGGATCTTCCGCCGGGGATCTATTCCCTGCAGCTTGATCTGCGGGCAGCGCTTTCGACGGTGCACGACGCGGAGCGGGGCAGCGCAACCGCCAGCGGTGCCTTGCTCACCGATGACCAGTGTGTCATTTTCGTCCTGAGGATCCTCGCCGCGGAACGCGAGATGCGGAAGCTTTCCGACGAAAATCCGAAGAGGCATTAGCCCGTACGACCGTCCATCAGCAACTGGCACCGCCCGACGCCCGACGCAGGCAAAGAGGGTAGCGGGCGGGCGTCCCGCCATTCCGGGGATCCAACGGCGGTAACCCCGGCGCCTGAATCCGTCGCCGATAGGTCTTCGGCAGTTGAAACAGTGACGTTCGCCATGGACGGCAGCACCTACGGGATCGACCTCAATGAGGCTCACACCACGCAATTGCGCGTTGCTTTGCGCCGTTATGTGGAAGCTGCCCGCAGGACAATAAAGTCCCGGGGCAAGGTCCGTCCGGTGGATCAGGGAAGGGGAGGAAAAATCCACCCAGGTCCGTGCCTGGGCCAAAGAACAGGGACTTCCCGTCAGCGACCGTGGCAGCATCCCGGCAACGTGCTGGAAAAATACGTAGCGGCCCGCTGACAGACACACCCGGAATCTATGTGGTGCCTGCCTGCATGTGGCGGGCGGCAATGGGGTCCAGGAACTGCGGTGTTCCCGACCCGGTGGGGTTTTGGCTGGCCGGCCCGGTGTTGTTGTTGTGGTCGATGAGGCCGTCGATCTGGTGCAGGATCCATTCCCGTACGGCCTGCTCTTCCTCCCAGGATTCGACGTACGTCCAGCGGGCGGCGATTTTCATCTCGGAGTTCGGGCAGTGTCTGGCGTTGGGCGCCGCGGCGGAACTGATCGGTGATGGATTCGCGCGCCTGGCGGCGCTGTTCCTCGTTCCACCGTTCCGGTTGAACGATGGAGCCGGATTCGTCGCGGATGACCGCGCCGGGACGTTCGTTCATCGGGAGCATCGGGTTCAGCGTCCTTTCCTTGTCGGGGTTTGTGTGGTCATGTCGTTTCCAGTATTGCTGTTCCGTCCAGCAACATGCAGCAGTCCGCAGCAGGAAAAGCGATGCGCGGATGGACCGGCGCCATGGCACGGCCTGAAGATCGGGCTGGGGCTCCGGAGAATTACCGCCTTGGCGGAGGATTCATCGGCCGGGCGCCGGGCCGGGCCCGGGTTCTGGTGTGTGCGGGCCGGTCGTGTGTGATGGAGCAGATCTGCACGGTGATGCGGGTTGCGGTGTGCGGATGCCCGGTCTGCAGCGCCGTCCGGAGGGTGCGGGCTGCCTTGCGTGCGATGTCCGGGGCGGGGGTGTCCAGGGCGACGCCGAGCCGGACCCGTACGGTCGTGTTCCCGTCCTCGGTCCGGACCTCGACGGGCGGAGTGTCCGCGGGTGGGTCCCCGCCGGTCAGGCGGGTTCGGGCCTGCCTGGCGGCGAGGCGCCAGGCAGGATCTGCGGGGTAGACCGCGAGGACTCCGTCGATGCCCAGCAGCAGGTCGCGGAGCAGGTCGGCTGTGGTCATGTTCCGATCCTTTCCGGGGTGGCGCCGGCGGTGTCTTCGACGAGGTCGGTGACGGTGATGTCGATGGCGGTGATGTTCAGTTCGGTGTGCAGGGCCAGGGCTCCGGAGAGTGTGCTCCTGAGCGTGTTGGCCAGCGCCGGTACGGGGTGTCCCCAGAACGCGGTGACGTTGATGTGGACGGTTATCGGGGCTCCGGCGGTGCTCAGGTCCCCGTGCAGCCGGCATTTGCCGATGGTGGCGCCGGGGAGGGTGTCTCCGACGGTGCGGATGAGGGCGATGACGGCGCCTTCGGTTTCTGAGAGGTCATCGTCCGGGTGCGCGCCGGCGAGGGGGATGGCCCGGCCGGCCCTGGTTTCGAGGCGGAGGTTCTCCAGGATGGTCTGCAGCCATGGCTCGTCGCCGCTGCCGGCCTGCCGGATGTCCAGGGCGATGAGGTCGGCGGTCAGGTCATCGAGGCGGCGCAGCGCCGCCAGCCCCGCCTGGCACTGCGGGCAGCTGCGCAGGTGTGGTGCGTCCGGGGAGGAGCCGGTGTGCAGGTAGTCGCTGAGTTCTTCCAGGGTCCGGCCGCAGTCGGGTCCGATGTTCTCGGGTGTCAACGCCAGGCCTCCATTTCCTTGATCAGGGTTGTCCGTGCCCGGGCCAGCCGGCCGCGGACGCTTTCGGTGCTGATCCCCAGGGTCCTGGAGATTTCCTCGCAGGACTGTCCGCCCATCTTCCGCAGTACCCAGCATTGGCGCTGCACCTCGGGCAGCCTGCCCAGGGCCGTGGCCAGGGCGGTCATGGACGAGACGGTGACGGCCGCCGATTCCGGCCCGGGCGCCGGGTCGGCGGCGGCCCGGGTTTCCTCGTCGAGTGCGGTGTCGTATGTCCGCCGGCGCAGGACGTTGATGGCGCAGCGGGCGGTGATCCGCATCATCCATCCTCTGACCGCCGCGGGATCCCGCAGCGCGGGCAGCTGCGACCAGCAGTGCATCAGCGCTTCCTGGACGACATCGTCTGCATCGGCAAGGGACCCGGTCAGCCGGCGGGCGTAGGCCCGCATGAGCGGGCCGTGGCGCCGGGCCAGTGCCTCGAAGGCTGCCGTGTCGCCGTCGCCGGCACGTTCGGCCAGCAGCGCATCCGAAGCTGCTGCCAGCCGTCGCGGCGTCATTCCGGGTCCTGTCATCGGCGTCGCTTCCCTTCCGCTGCTGCTCCCCAGAATAGGCGTGCCGCCCGGGACACGGTCGTGGGTGCCAGCCGTGGCGGCGGCGCCTGCTCCGGGTTGACGGCGGGGGCGGCGGGCTGCTGGCCGGTCCACCGGACGAACGGTTCATTGGACCCGCTGCGTGCCGGCGAAGCGGTTCCGCAGCCCGGTACTGATCCTGATCAGGACCGGGATGCTCCGGCCCAGTACCTGTTCAAGGCCCTGGATGGCTTCCTCGGCGGTGTCGGTGATGTCCCGCGGGGACGAGCCTTTGGCTGCCTGGATGGCGATCTTCAGCCCGCCGGTGCCTTTGATGTTCCAGCTGGTGACGCCGACGGATCGGATCCGGTCATCGTGCCCGAGGGCGTCCCTGATGGCCGCGGCGGCCAGGGAGGTGTCCACCGTGGTGGTCCCCGTGACCGGGCCGGCTCCGTGGTCTGCGGCTTCGGGCACGCCGATATGGCTGGTACGACCGCCGCCTTGGGAAAGGACCCAGCCCAGCACCAGGATGATCGCGATGACCAGCACGGCCAGTGCCGCGAGGGTCCACCAGCTCACGCCCAGGTTCCCGGCCGGTGCCGCCGCCAGCCGGCTGCGGATCCAGACCCGGGCGTTGCTGGCCCGGGCGGTCCAGACGGCGGCGGCCTGCGGGCTGTGGCCTGCCGCGGCGGTGAGGGTGCCGGCCGCTATCAGGACCAGCCCGAGCAGGCCCAAAAGGACGCGGTTGAGGCCGCGCAGAGTGCCTCTCATACCCCCACCGCTCCCTGCCTGCTGATGGTGATCGTCAGTTTCGGTGCCGGGACCAGCGCATAACGGTCAAGTTCGCTCTCCACGGCGGTGCGCACGGCGTCCCCGTCCACCGGGACACCCGAGGTCGGGTGGATCAGCACCTCGAGGCGGCGCCTGCTGACCCGGGCCGTGACCTGTTCGGGAACGAGCCGTGCGGCATGGCGGGCCGTACGGGCGATGGCGGCGGCAACCACGTCGTCATCGACAACGACGGCGCCGGGTCCGCCGCGTAGGGTGTGGCGGCCCCTGGTGCCGGGAAGCAACGCCAGCAGCACCAACACCAGCCCGGCCAGGGCCAGTGCGGCGCCGCCGGCGATCATTCCCGCAGGCAGGGTCGCTGCCGGCAGCCCGGCGAGCCAGCCGAGGGCCGCCGGCGGAGAAGCCAGCAGCGGGCGTGCACGGGCCATGGACAGGACAGCCTCGGTACCGGCCCAGGCGAGGATAAGAACGAGCACGATGCCCGTGACGACGGAGGCCGCGGCCCGGGAGGAGTGGGTTTCCCGGCGGGCCAGCCTGCCCCTGCTGGCGGGCTCTTTCATCGGACCCGCTCCTGTGCGGGGTGGTGCGCGGCGGTCAGGCGGATGTCGATGCCTCCGATGTCCGCTCCGGTGAGCCGGTGCAGCCGTTCGGCGATCGTGGCCCTGGCGGCGCCGGCCCGCTCATACAGTGTTCCGCCTCCGGCGCTGACCTGTTCGGGGTGGCGGGCAGCCTCGGCCAGGGGCAGGACGGTGACGGGTACCCGCACGCTGATGGCCAGCCGGCCCGCGTCGTCCCGGAGGCTGACCTTCACCTCGCCCGCCGGGACCGTGAAGGCTTCGGCGGTCACGGCCCCGATCGTGTGTGTCAGGGCGTTGGGGGCGATCCTGGTGTGTCCGGCCTGCGGTCCTGTGCGGTGCCCGATCCGCACCGCGTCGGGACGGACAGAGTTCAGATGCTCGGAACTCACGCGGGCGGAGGTCATGGTGACGATCGCTTGCCGCGCAGTGCGTCGAAGGCGCCGCGGAGATCGAGCCGGCCCTCGGCGGACCGGCCCAGGACGGCGCCGATGGCCATGAAGACTGCCACCAGAAGCATTCCCCAGAAGCCGAATACCAGGGCGCTGACCGCCAGGGTCGCGCCGACGGCCGTGCCGGCGACGGTCGGACTCATAGGACCCTCGGTTCCTTGTGCTCGACCTCGGCACCCTCGTCATCGGAGGGGACGTGGACGTCGGTGATGTCGATATTGACTTCGGTCACTTCCAGCCCCACGATGTCCTCCACGGCACGGTAGATGGCGTCACGGACGTCCCCGGCCACGTCCTGCAGAGGGTGCGGATACTCGACAACCAGGGACACGTCGACGGCGGCCTGGGTTTTTCCGACCTCCACACTGATGCCCTGGGACAGATCAGTCTGGCCCACGGCCCCGCGCAGCGCGCCCATGGCGCGGGCGGCACCGCCGCCGAGCGCGTAGACGCCCGGGATGTCCCGGGTGGCAATGCCGGCGACCTTGGCCACGACGGCATCTGCGATGGTCGTCTGGCCCTTCCCTTCCCGCCCGCCGGTCCGGCGGGCGGCAGCCGGCGGCTTAACGGACGACACAGCCGGGGATGCAGCGGGGTCCGCGGACGGCGGGCCGGAGGACTCTGCGAACGAATCAACAGTCTCGGTGTGCTGCAGTTCATTGGGCTCGTTGATCAAAACACTCACTCCTGGATCCGAATCGGCGGTCATCCCGGTGATGCCGTCACCCCTTGGACGCTCCGCCCCGGCCCTGCCGCACGCCCGAATGGCTGTGATGTTGATCACATGCATTCGCAGGCGATATCCGGTCGCCCGGAAAGCCGGCTGACCCCGCCGGCACGGGGCGGCGTTCAGGACCCGCCGTTGCCCCGGCGCCGGTAAGCGAAATACGCCAGCGAGGCCGCCGCGGCGAGAAACAGAAAGCCGGCCAGAATCGCCGAGACGACATTCGGCCCGGACAGCAGCACGGCGAAGCCTCCGGCCAGGCACGCCGGCGGAAGGAGCACAGCCGCGATCCAGAACCAGCCCTGCCGGCGCGGACCGGACCGGCCGTCCCGTTGCCCGGTCACAGGTTTTCACTGCCGTCCGGGGAACCATCCTTACGCATCCGGCCCGCCCGCTCCCCGGAACCGGAGCCACAACTCGCGTCTGCTCGCTGCCAGAGCATCGATGACCTCCTGCCTGGACCCGGCAGCCTCCGCCACCCCGAGAACCCGGCCGATCTCCCGCCACGGGATCCCGGCGGCAACAGCCCCCTGGATCGCCTCACCAAGGGCCTTCTCCACGGCCGTGGAAGCGCGGCAGCATACGTGCAGGTCCTCCACCGGATCCTGCCCCCGGCGTCCCCGCCGCCGCAGGCGCATCCGGACTGCCCGCCGTAACGGGCGGACCAGCTGACGGTGTGTGAACATGCCTGCCCCCTCTCCCCGGGTCCCTACACTTTCAGGCTAAGCCGAGCGGATGAACCGCACCAGTGGCCCAAAGGCTTCCGTCGAAAGCCGGCACCCCCCGGGTACCGCCCGAAGTCCCGGGACCTTCACCGCGGAGAAGGAGGGCACCGGCGCAGCGCCGCGAAGAAACAATCCGTGACCGCTCCGCCCCTGGTCCGCGGGCCTGGGATCCCGACAACGGCAATCCGCCCGAGGAATGGACAGGGGGCGCCGGGGGATAGGCTCCCGGTGGATTCCGAGGTCCGCGTGCTTCAGAGCCTCTTCGGGTCCGGCCGGCCTTTGATGCCTCTGCACCGGAAATTCATCATGGCAACCTCCCCCGGCCGGTTGCCTCTGACCAGACCACGTGGCCCTGGCGCCGCGCCACCGAAAAATCCATCATCCGGCGCGGCAACAAGCGCTCCGGGACGAGATGCTTCAGCCGGATATCGGTCCGTCCTGCTCCTGGCCGGCTCCGGGCGCTGAGAGGTCCTCCAGTGCCGTGGCGGTGCATTCGAGGAATTCAGCCAGTCCAGGAACAGACGGTGCGGCCTCACCGAGGATGGTGCCAGAGACCGCGCGGTGGAAGTGATCGTAGACCCAGTCCATGGCATGCGTGCCTGCCGGTGTGAGCTGCAGCAGCAGGCTTCGGCGGTCTGCCGGGTTGGGTCCTCGACGCAGGAAGCCTGCCCGTTCGAGCCTGTCAATCATCGAGGTGACGGATCCGGTGGTGATGTTCAGATCCAGGGAAAGATGTTTGGGCGTAAGGTCACCGCTGTCGCGGACAAACGCCAACGCGTTGAGCTCTGCCACGCTCAGCCCCAACTCCTTGGCCAGGCGGGCCCGCAGCCGCCCGTTGCCGATGTCCAGGTGCCGCATCGCCTTGACGATCGCCCGCACATCCGCAGCCGCCGTGTCCTCCGCCCCGCCCCGGGCGGGGCGGACTGCCGGCCGGGCCGGCTGTTGCGGGGTGCGCGCGGCGGGGTCGATCATGATGTGGTGCTCCTGCAAAGATGAGCCGAGTGGCAAGTAATCATTCTACTTTGGCGGAACGGCCACTGGCCGGGCAGTCCCCAGGGGGCCGGCGAAGGATGACACGGCTTGGCAACGATGTATCTCGGCAATCAAGCAATCCCTGCTAGTGTTCACTCCGGGCAGCATGAAGCAGCAGCGACCTCCCTCAGAACCGGCCGTGTGTGTGTTGGTCGACGAGCCGCGGGGCCGCGTGACGGTCAGCTGTGTCTTCTGCCCGCTACTCTCCCGTGTGCTGCCACGGCCGGAAGCCGGCCCGCAGCCGCGGCCTGTCCGTTGTCGTGAAAGGTCTTCACCATGTCTGATTCTGCTGCCGCGCCGAAGCGCCGCCATTTTGCCCCGATCGTCCTGCTGGCCGGGCTGGTCGGTACGGTGCTGCTGTCCCTGTCCCTGACCGGAACCCTGTCCGGTTTTGTTGCCAGCATCACCAACAGTGCGAACACGGCCGCGTCCGGCTCGCTGGTCATGCAGGAGCAGAGCACGGGTACGGCGCCGGTGACGTGCCTGAGCACCGACGGCGGCAGCGTCTCGACAAACTCTGCGACGTGCTCGACGATCAATAAATTCGGCGGCAGCACCGTCATGGTCCCCGGCGGTCCTGCGGTGACAACGGCCATCACGATCAAGAACGCCGGTTCCGTCGCGGCACGCACGTTCACGCTGACCCCGGGAACGAGCTGCACCCAGTCCCTGAACGGCGCCCAGAACGGCACCGCCACGGACCTGTGCGCGAAACTGAACGTCGTCATCACCTCCGGCGCCACCACCGTCTTCACCGGCACCGCGGCCAGCCTGGCCGGCGCACCGGCCGCCGCGATCACCATGCCCGCAGCCCCCGCGGCGGGCGCCAGCGTCCCCTTCAGCATTGCCGTGACCCTGGACACTTCCGCAGGCAACACCTACCAGGGCCTGGCCGCGTCACTGCCCCTGACCTGGACCTTCGCCAGCTAGACCCTGACCCGCACTGCCCGGCGCGGCACACCGCCGCACCGGGCAGCCCCTCTCCAGCGAAGGTGACACATGACAATCCTGGACACCCGGCCCGCTCCGGACACCACCCGGACGCCCGCGCCCCGGCGCCGCAGGGGAGCCTGGCGCCGGGGTGCCGTCGTTGTACTGGCCACGATCCTGGGTGTCCTGCTGACCGGGGCGCTCCTGTTCTCACTGGCCGGCGGACGCTGGTTCGTGATCAGCACCCCGTCCATGGCAGAAGCGGCCCCGGTGGGCACGCTCGTCCTCACCTTCCCGGAGCCCGCAGAGGACATCCGCGCCGGGGACATCATCACCTTCCATCCCCCGACCGCGCCGGATCAGACCTACACCCACCGCGTGCGGGCCATCACCGCGGCGGGAGGAATCCTCACCCGCGGGGACCTCAACGGCGCGGATGACCCCTGGACCCTGACCGGCGGCGACCTGGTGGGAAAATCCATCACCGTACCCGGCCTCGGATGGCTCATCCGGGCACTGCCCATTCTCATCCCCGGCATCGCCGGGCTATGGATCCTGACCGGACGGTTTACCCCAGGCCCCTGGCGGCTGCCGCTGAGGGTGGTCGGGGTGCCGCTCGTCATTTCCGTGGCCACCATCATCCTGCGCCCCTTCATCGGGATCAGCGTCCTCACCGCAGGGATGGCGGAGGGAACGCCCCAGGCGACGGTCGTCTCCACCGGCATGCTCCCCATCAGTGTCCATGCCGACGGCGGAGAACCGGCACATCTGACAGCCGGCAGCGTCGGACAGGTCCCGCTTCCCTCCCTGGACCGGACGGACCACTACCAGATGGCCTCGGCCCTGGACCTGCCGGCCACCGGGTGGATCCTGCTGATGCTGGTCTGCGCGCTCCCGCTCCTGTGGTCCCTGGCCTGCAGCCTTCCGGCACTGGTCAAAGACCGGAGCGACCGGGCATGACGTTCCGCCCGCCCGCGGATGCTGGGCGGCGCCGGCCGCCCGGGCCCCATAGTCTTGTCACCGCAACCGTGCTTGCCGCACTGTGTCTGCTGGCCCTGTTCACGCCCTCCACCACCTCGGGATACTCGGCACGGCTCACCAACCCGACGAACACGGCAGGAACAGCAGCCTACTTTCTGTGCACCGAGGCGGTGCGGGCAGACATCGCCGGCGCCCTGTTCGCCTACCGCCTCAACGAAGCGACAGGCTCCGCCTTCGCCGGCGACTATTCGAACAACAACACCCCAGGCACCTACCGGGGCCCGATGACCGGCGACACCGCCACGAAATCTGCCTGCCCCCGGGACGCCGGCGGCGCCTACACGCTCAACGGCTCCACCAGCTACGTCTCCACCCCGACCCAACGGGCATCCGGGAACACCTTCAGCATCGAGGTGTGGTTCAAAACCTCCACCGGCGGGGGGAAACTGATCGGGTTCGGAAACGCCCAAACCGGCGCCTCCACCACCTACGACCGCCACCTGTACCTCACCGACACCGGCCAGGTCGTTTTCGGCGTCTACCCCAACCAGGTCAAAACCATCACCAGCCCCCTCAGCTACACCGACGGAACATGGCACCACGCCGTCGCCACCCTCTCCGGCGCCGGCATGAACCTGTACATCGACGCACAGAAAGTCGCCACCGACACGGCCACCACGACCGGCCAAAACTACGCCGGGTACTGGCGCATCGGCTACGACAACCTGGCAGGCTGGGGGGCAACCCAACCCGCCAACTTCTCCTACAAGGGATCCCTGCGCTTCGCCGCCGCCTACACCACCGCCCTGACACCCGGCCAAGTCACCGCGCACTACAACGCCGGCCGCTGACCCCGCCGCAACGGCCTCCGTCGGTCGACAGCCGGCAGGCTGCCCGGTGAAACCGCCGCCGCGGCCCGTGCCTTGAACAGGGGGTGGAGGCCCCGGGTCTTCCCCTGCCTGCCGCCTCTGATCAATAATCACAGCGTAGACCCGACGAACGAGGAGCCTCACCCATGACCACCCGCCTCAACCCCTACCTTGGATTCCGCGACACGGCCCGGCAAGCGATGGACTTTTACCAGACAGTGTTCGGCGGCGAGCTGAACCGGAGCACCTTCGCTGAGTACAACGCCAGCGACGCACCGTCCGAACAGGACAAAATCATGCACTCCACGCTGACCACCGACAGCGGACTCGTGCTCATGGCATCCGACACGCCGAACAGCATGGACTACAGGCCCGGCAGCAACTACTCGGTCTCCCTCAGCGGCGATGACGACGCCGAACTCCGCCGCTACTGGGACAAACTCACCCAGGGAGGCGCGGTCACCATGGCCCTGGAACCCGCGCCCTGGGGCGACACCTTCGGCATGTGCACCGACCAATTCGGCGTCAACTGGCTCGTGAACATCGGCCCCGCCCAGCCTTAAGCCGTCACCGCGGGCCCCGCACCGGCCAATCCGCCGCCGCACCACATTCCTCCCCCGCCCACCGCCCACCGGCAACATGCGCCACGGCCCGGCCCGCTGCGGCTCCCGGCGCCGGCAACCGGACAGGCCCCGGCACCCCCATCCACCACACATCCAGTATCCGGAATCCGAATCCGAATCCGAATCCGAATCCAAGGAGTCATCATGATCGCCAAGGAAGACATTGACGGCCTGCTCCAAGGCCACGGCAACGTTCTGAGCCCCGACGGGGAAAAGATCGGCGGCATCGGCCAGGTCTACCTCGACGATGACACCGACAAGCCCAGCTGGGTCACCGTGAAGACGGGGCTGTTCGGCCTACGTGAGTCCTTCGTCCCGCTCGAAGGAGCCTGGATCCAGGGCGAGGACCTCATCGTCCAGTACGACAGGGACCAGATCAGGGACGCTCCCCTCGTGGATCCCGACGGGCACCCCGGGCCGGACGAAGAAGCCCGGCTCTATGAGCACTACCGGCTCGGCGGCGGGACGCGCACCTACACCGATGCCATCGATGCCGGCGGCAGCCGCGGCGACATCGACGGACCCGTCGAAAACGACTACGAGTACGAGGACGCCCCCGGCGCCGGAGGCCGGGACGTCCCCGGCCAGGCCGCCGATAATGCCCGGGCCGGGAAAAAACTGAACGCGGGCCCGGAGGGGCAGGACACCGGGCGGGCACGGCTACGCAAATACGTGGTGACGGAGAACGTCACCGGGACGGTCCCCGTCAGCCACCAAGGGGCGGCGGCCGGGCACGGACCCGTTCCCGGCGACGACACCCTCGACCAGGAACTGCGCCAGGAAAACACCGACGCCGGCGGCGAGGGTGAACACCTGCGCTGACAGCTGAGAAGCCCATCCCGGGCCGGCCGCCCCGATCCATACCAGCAGCCGCCAGAGCGGCGCGCCAGGTGGAGGCGGTTGAACTCCTCCCGGGAGACAGAGTTCCCCCGCACATGCCGTGAAGGGGGCTTGTGAAAAAGTGAAATATCCGACTGCAGGTTCAAGTGGTGATCGCAACACTTGAACCTGCCCACGTTAAGCCCTGGGCGCTGGACCCCACAGGCCGGGTTGCGGGAATCCCATGCGGCCATCGCTTCCCGCAAAGGCCGCTATGGACACCGCGGCGAACCACAGGTGGACGCCCGCCCACCTTGATCGCGGAGTTGACCCCTCGCCGTGGCACATGTGCCCCACGCACGTTATTGAACTTAATGGTTCACTAACCTATAGTGGACCATATGGTTCATCAACAGGTTCTCGACCGCACATTCGCGGCACTCTCCGACCCGACCCGCCGCGGCATCCTGACCCGGCTCGGCGACGGCCCGGCAACGATCGGCGAACTGGCGGAACCGTTCGGGATGACACTGACCGGCCTCAAGAAACATGTACAGGTGCTGGAGGATGCCGGGCTCGTCACCACGGAGAAGGTCGGCCGATCACGCCAGTGCCGTCTGGGCACCGAACGATTGGACGATGCCATGCAATGGATAGCGCTCTACCAGCGCCTCTGGGAACGTCGACTCGATGGCCTTGAGGCCTACTTCACCCTCAAGAAAGGAACAGGCAAATGACCGAAGAAACCAGCACCATCGAACTGACGATGACACGGCTCCTCCCCGCCACCCCGGAAGAGGTTTTCGACGCCTACACCGACGCCGGGAAGCAGAAGATCTGGTTCGGCATCCTCGACACCGAACCAGGCATCATAGAGATTGAGGTGGATCTGCGGGCGGGCGGTGAACAGCGGGCCGTCTGGGGACCCAACCGCGATGAGCTGTTCCACGAGACGCAGGTGTTCAGGGTGATCGACCGCCCGCACCGGCTCGTCACCACCTCAACCGGCGGCGGTCCGGACGGAATGACCATGACCACCGAGATCGAGATCACCTTCGAAGAGCAGGACGGCGGCACCCTCATGACGGTCGTGCAGAGCGGATTCCCCGCCGTTGAGGTGCGCGATTTCTTCACCCAGCAGGTCTGGGCCGGTGCCTTCGACCGCATCGAGGCCTACCTCGTGCGCGGCCGGGCGTAAAGGCAAAGAGGCGATGATCAAGGTAGTTCCGGCCACCCGACACATCGTGAAGCGTTCGTAGCTGGCGGCCGATACCTCCTTCGCGGCCGCCACCGCAGCCATGATGCTGCCGGGCGTGCTGCACGTGCCGAAGCCCCGGTCTACCGATCGGCCGGGGCTGGGTGCAACCATCTGAATTGATGCATGTGTTGAGGAGCGGACGGCGCTGATCGTCTAGTCCGAGCAGGTCGAGCCATTCACCATTCCGCCTTCATGGCAGTTGCCGAGATTCATGACCATGGCCTCAGCCCTATGGTGCAGACAACCCTTGGTACTCTGTGCGGCCGACTTCTGAAAATGACCAGACATCGTGACGGGAGGGCGATCGGCGGAGCACCATGGGAATTCGGCAAGTATTCTGGCCCCAACTAGGACACCCGACAAAACCTGAGCGTCGGATATTCCACTAATTCACAAGCCCCTAGTTGCGTCATCGTGGGATTTCGCCTGGATAAAGAGCCTGTCCTCCTCGGAGAGCAAGGTCTCTCCGTGGGTGTCGGTGTCGGTGTCGGTGTTTTCGCCGGTTTCGGTGTTGATGGCGGTCGTGATGGTGCGCGGCACGATCACGCATCCCGGGTTGTCGATGAACCATTGCCGGGTGGCCGGAGAGAGCCGTTTCCACTGTTCCTTGATGTGCATGTCAGTCATTTCTGCCTCGTAGGGGTTCGGTTCGGATCAAGAGTCTGCGCCGCAGGCGTGTGCATGACGGTACGGGGCAGGAATGCCTGCTCCGGTGTGCCGGCCGGACCCGGGACGGTCCTGCGGGGCGGTTCAGCCATTCCAGGTCACCGTGATGGCCTCACCGGATGCCAGGGCCGTGACGTGCAGGGACAGATCGAGGCCACCGGGTGCGCGGCAGGAATCAGAGCCTGTCGTGTCCGCGATCTGCTCGATCAGCAGGCTCACGGCACGGGCCAGGGCCCGGCCCCAGTCAGCGGGACGGGTGCTGGAGGCGTGCACGGTGACCGTCTGCCCCACCTCTCCCCCGCCGGTCCGGGTCAGGGTCTCTGCTGCCGGTTCCGGCTCAGGGGCTGTCTGCACAGGGAATCTCCATCCGGAATCCGCAGCGGCAATGCAGGACCCGGGTGCGCAGATAAACCTCCAGGTGTCTCTTGCGGGTCCGTCCGGCCGGGACCGCCGTGGCGGTCAGGGAGCGCCCCGCCGTGGTGCCGGTTCTCATGGGTTCACCGCAGTGGAGGTAGGGTCCGTGCTCGTTGTCGGGGACTTCCGGCGGGAACTGGCGAAGAATCGACGGGTCGATGCGGCCGGAAAGGACATCGTGGGCGTGGAACCCGTCACATTCCAGGCAGGTGTAGCTGACCTCGATGGAGGTGCCCGGCCAATTGGCGGAGCCTCCCACGGTCTCGATAAACAGATAGGCATCCGTCCCGCACGCGCTGCACCACGGACGGGTGCTGCTGCCGCGGGGTGCATTTCGGCGGGACGGTAACCGGGAAGCAGGCGCCATTGCCTTATCTCCTTGATCAGGAACTGCCGGCCAGCGGCCGACAGGTAGCCCCATTGTAGGAGGCACTCCCGCCCCCGTCCACGGCCGGGGTGCCTTGAGGTGCAGGACCGCGCGGCAGGCCGCGGCGATGGCTTTCGGGACCGGCGGCGGGCTGGGGCGAGCCACGAGGCATGGGGGATCCTTCGGTGCTCTACCGCCGCCGGCCTGCGTCAAGTCTACGTTCCGGAGCCAGCCGGCCGTTAGGGCGGTTGAGCGGGCCTCTTCGGTTCGCCGGGAGCGCCTATAGGGCCCAGTACTCCTGACGGTGTCATGAGGTGCCAGTGAGTTTGCGCTCCGTGGTGATAGGGGTGGCTGTCAGTGTTTGTTGGTGCCGGTACAGGGTGGCCCGGGACCAGCCGACCAGCTGGGCGGCCTGTTGCGCGGTTTTTCCTTCGGCGCGGGCCGTGGCGACGATCTGGAGCTTTTCGGCGGTCAGCGCGGGGTTGATTACTGGGCGCCCGAAGATGGTGCCGGTGGCGCGGGCGGCTGCGATGCCGGCGTTGACGCGTTCTGTGATGAGTTCGCGTTCGTACTCGGCCAAGGTCGCGAGCATGTTTAACATCAGGCGTCCGGTATTGGTTTCCGGGTCTATGCCGTCGGCGATCGAGCGGACCTTGATCCCCTTGTCCCGGAGCCCGTTGACGGTGTTCAGAACATCGAGCAGTGACCGGCCGAGCCGGTCGATGCGCCACACCACGATCGTGTCACCGCTGTGGGCGTAGCCCAGGAGCTTTTGCATGCCGGGGCGGCTTTTGGCTTCCTTGCTTCCGGAGGTCACATCGGAGTAGATGTCCCGGGCCAGGACACCCGCAGCGGTGAGCGCGTCGCGTTGGAGCCGGTCGTCCTGGCCGGCGGTGCTGATCCGGGTGTATCCGAGAAGTGCCATGACCGTAGTCTGTCCCATAAACCCCTAAAGACGTGCGTGAGACACAGCGCTCTATGAGACGACTTGTCAAGACATGGCGGTTCCGTGCCGCGGCGCGAAATTTCCCCGTCTTCCTGGGGCCCGACCGGGGTGTCTTGAAAATCTAAAGCTTTGCAAGACACTCCACGGATGTGCCATTGCTCGGCAACGGCCGTCGAGCCTACCCGCCCAGCTCTCGTCGTCGTCAGGACAGTGCCCAGGCCCAAGAGCTTGTGTGGGTCCGGAACGCAGGAGAGCGCGTCCAGCAGCGTGGCCAGCGTGACGCCCGGGTCCATTGTCACCAGCCGGCTGCTCCAGCCGGCCAACAAGGGTCTGGATGGGCGAAGACGGGCATGCCGGCATCAGCGCCACAACCCCGCACACGACTTTGCACCAGCCCTGGGTGCCGAGTCGGAGCAGGGCTTAGCGTGGGATTTTTTCCGTTTCCAGTAACCCAGATGAGATTGACATAGACACAGCATCGGGTTGGTTGACTGTTCCTGATGCGCCGTCAAGGGCACCGACGTGGCACTCCGTGAAACGCATCTGACTCACCGATGGCGGTTCTCAGGCGCTTCGCTGTGCCGCTGCCGTCCCGGATCGATAGGGTCTCACACCTGCCTGTGAGCCGCCGCGCAGCAGGGCCGTCACCGGCCGGGCGCTGCTGCCAGGATAGTCACCGGGCTCGGCAATGCTGGGGGCCGCGCCCGGTGACCAGACCCGAAGTGCGCGGACACCGTGCAACATCAGGACGGGGCAAGTCTGGTCGAAACTCCTTGTGAAAACCCCGAACGTAGACCCCGCCCGCGGGCAATGCACCCACCCCACGCCGGGGAGGGTCGTCCGCTGCGCGGCGGGCTGTGGGTGGCCGCGTCGGCAGGACTCCTCCGGTCGCGGTCGTTGTCTGCTCCCGGCAAGGTTTGAAGGACGTGCCGCCGTTCACCGTATGCGGTTACGAACGTTCAGGCAATGAGTCCGGGGCCAATCAATGCCTGGACTTCCTCGCTTCGGTTCCTCAAGCGCCGACGCACCGTTGACGAAAAGCCCGCCTCAAGCCGCTCAAAGGCCGTTACTGGCTCGCCGGGGGCTCCTCGGGGCCGTCTTCGGCTTCGGTCTTGTGGCGGGCCTCCTGCTGATGCTCCTCAAGCTTCTGTTCCGCATCCCGGCGACGCTGGCCCACGGTGCGCATCCCCTGGGTGGGCGGCGCTGCCTGATGTTCTCTGCTTGCCGGCGCCCGGTCATTCCTTCCCGCTCCATCAGTGGCGGGGGGCGCCGGACCTTTGTTTTCACTTTCGCTCATGCAGGCATGGTCCCACGATGCAGCCACGGGAAAAAGCGGCGCTCAACGCAGAAGGTTGATGCAGGGATGTCCAGTGCATGGAATAACAGCACTCCTATGGTTCGGCGCGTGAAACGATGTACTTTATGGAGAGTCCAGGGACGTTGGACGCGCACCGCCTTGACGGCGGACAGCCCTCCCAGGCGGACATCGATCTGTACCGCGTGCTCAGCGCGGACATCTCCGCCGGCGTCGCTGTGGTTTCCACATCCCTGCGCAAGCGCGACTACGCGGCAACGGTGACTGCTTTTCTCTCCGTCTCCTATGACCCTCCCACGATGCTGGTCAGCCTCTACGCGGGCTCACGCATCGGCGAAGCGGTCGCCGCGACGGGTACATGGGCGTTGAGTCTTCTGCGCAGCAAGCACCAAGGCGCGGCGGACTGGCTGGCCAGTCCAGGGACCCCGGTTGAGGGCCTGCTGGCCCAGGTCCCGTACCGCCGTGGCCCGGCCACCGGATCGGTGATCCTCGACGGATCGATCGCGTACTTCGAGCTGAGAACGGTTGCCATCCATCCGGCGGCTACACATCTGCTCGTCGTAGGAGAGGTAGTTGCGTTGGGCGGTGACGCTCCGGGGTCGGAGGTACCGGACCCGCTAATACATTTTGCTTCCGCATACCACCGCCTGGCGCTTTAGAAGCTGCCCGCCCGGATGTACTAACCGGTACGTTGGTGACGCGTTTGGTGGGTGAGGCGCCTTTGAGTGCCGTGTGGGGCCTGTGGTGATTGTAGTGCTCGATGAAGTCCTCGCTTGGGGGCGGTGCCGAAACCACAGTTACAGCAGAGTCCAGTGGTGACATCGCCGTCGTCGCGGCAGGCGGCGCCGACGAGGGAACCGTTGCTACCTGCCGGACGCATCCCGTCGGCGGATGCTCCGGGAGGTTCCTGCCGTGCTTTAGCCGCTTTCTCCTTCAGGGGCGCAGCGTTTTGAGGGCGCCGGCCCACGCGATGACCTGGTCGAAGACCGGTCCCAGGCCCTGCACCGCCAGGGGCGACGGGGTGAACGTGGTGTAGTTTTCGAACTCCGTGGCCAGTGGCAGGGAGACCTGGGCGCGGACATCGGCCATCTGCACTTCGGCGGCGATCTGCCGCAGATGTTCCACCGCCCGGGTCCCGCCGGCGCTGCCGTAGCTGACGAAACCGACAGCTTTGTTGTTCCACTCCCGGTAGAGGTAATCGATGGCATTCTTCAGTGCCCCCGGCACGGAGTGGTTGTATTCGCCCGTGACGATGATGTATCCGTCGAAGGAGGCGATGACCTGCGCCCAGGCCTTCGTATGCTCGTTCCGGTACCGCCCGCGGGAGGGCGGGAGCGGTTCATCCAGCAGCGGTAAACCAAAGTCGGCCACATCGACAAGTTCGAACTGTGCATCAGAACGCTTCTTCGCCTGCTCATAGACCCAGTCCGCGACGGCTTTCCCGACCCTGCCCGGGCGGGTGCTTCCCAGCACGATGGCTATCCTCACCATGGCACCTCATCTCCTTGCTTCCATGGCAGCCTGTACCCGTTAAAACACTGTGGGAAGGGCGCTTCTTCCCCTGAGACGGTCGCTGGAGCCATCACCGGACCCCGGGGGCTGCGCAGCACGTTTGCGGTGTCTCAGATACTTGGAAGGGGAACTTCAGGAGATGAAGCGAAGAAACGCCCGAAATCACCCGGAAAGGTGTTCCTAAAGCCCGGTTCAAGAGTCCGACCCGATTCATGTCTCCAGAGATAGCTGCTGAGGCGATGAAGTCGATCATGCCCGGCTGTCCGTCGGCTTTCGTTGGCCATTAGTCGCAGTTCGAATTGGCCGACTCTCAGAGGGTGCTTTCACCCCGGCATGGAATCACGTCGAGACGTTCGACGGCCGGGTCCGACGGTGCGCGGCGGAGCCGGTCCTTGGCCGGCGGGTTCTGTTCTTCTCCGTGGTGAAGGTGGCGGGTCCGCGCGTGCGGGTGCTGGGGGCGTGCCTGCCCCTGCCGGAAGCCTTTGGCCACTGGCGCAGTACCAACCCGGGGCTTGACAGACTTGTGTGCCCGCCTCCAGGAGGACCGCAATGACCGGAACTTTCGAACTCTTCGTTGACGAGGATTTTGGCTACAGGTTCACGCTGAAAGCCCCCGACGGAACCGTGATGGCCCTCTCCAGGTCCTTCCCGGACAAGCAGGCTGCCGTGAGCGGCATCAGTGGGGTGCGCGAGTATGCGGGAATGGGCCTGATCACGGACCTGTCCGAAACCGTCCACCCGGCAGCAGGAATCCCGGCCCGCAGCTCCCGGCACCGGACAAATCGTCCGGCCTTCCCCGGACAGCCATTCCACCGCCAGGCTGCGATCAGTGGCCGCGCGGAGCCTGAACAGGGTTGCCTGATCGCCCGGACCGGACCCGCGGACACCTGACACCGCTGCGGGCGTCGTCGTCTCATTCCAAGGATCTGGAACACCGTGTATTGACGGTCGTCGGCCTCAATGACGGGTAGCACCGTCGTGGCGGTCAGGGCTTCCACGGTTTCCAACCGGCGGGCGCGGGAGTCAGTGTCGGTTGCCGCATATACTCGTGCGTGGAGCTAGGCGATAGTGATGATGCAGACAGCCCTTCTCCGCCAGGTTATTTCGGTCGAGCGGGCGCCCGGATTCCAGAGCGATGAATACGCTGGTGTCCAGGATCGCCCGGATCATCGGATAGGGCCGAGATCGTCGGCCGTGTCGCCGGCGAGTGGTCCTAGGTAGTCAGGCAGCTTTGGGTTGCCGCCGTGATGAACTTCGTCGTGATCGGCCTCGTCTCCGTGACCACGCGGCAGCTGCATGATGTGTTTCCCCACTGGCGACAGGCCTCGAATCCCCGGACCCCGTCGATCAGTGGCCCTATGCTGGTGCCATGACGCAGACGTCGATCAGCTCCGCCGCAGAACTGGCCGAAATGCTGGCGTCCACCGGCTACCTCGCCGATGAAGGCCTGGCCACGATCGGCTACCTCGCCCTGGGCATGGAACGCCCGCTGCTGCTGGAGGGGGAACCAGGTACCGGCAAGACCTCCCTGGCCGAGGCCCTCGCGCAGGCCCTTGGGCTGCCACTGATCCGGCTGCAGTGCTACGAGGGAATCGATGCCACGCAGGCGCTGTACGACTGGGACTTCACCGCTCAAATTCTGCATCTGCGCAGCGTGGAGGCCGGCGGTGGGGCGGGGTTGAGCGTGGCCGAGCTGGAGCACTCGCTCTACGACAAACGATTCCTGCTTGCGCGGCCGATCCTGAAGGCGCTGCAGCAGAGCCCTGCCGTGCTGCTGATCGACGAAATCGACCGTGCCGACGACGAGTTCGAGGCATTCCTCTTGGAAGTGCTCTCCACCTACCAGGTCTCAATCCCCGAGTTCGGCACGGTCAAGGCAGACACCGCGCCGATTGTCGTGCTCACCTCCAACCGGACCCGTGACGTCCACGATGCACTCAAACGGCGATGCCTTTATCACTGGATCGACCACCCGGGGCTGGCCCGCGAGGTGGAGATCGTGCGCACGCGGCTGCCGGAAGTCCCCCCGCTGCTGGCCGAACAGGTGGTACGCGTGGTCCAGCAGATCCGGGCTTCCGACGACATACTCAAGCCTCCCGGCGTGGCCGAAACTCTGGATTGGGCCCGGGCTCTGCACCAGCTCGGCCGGGCCGAGCTCGACCTGGCCTCGGCCGCGGCGAGCATCGGCGCGCTTTGCAAGTACCGTGAAGACACCGAGCGGGTATCGGCAGCCATGGCCCGGATGCTCGGCTGACTGATGGCGGCCGCGGAGCACAGCGCCGAGGAGATCCTCCTGGCATTTGCCGCTGCGGTGCGGTCGGCCGGGGTGATGGTGACCGCGGACCGGGCCCGCAGCTTCGTCGATGCCGTAGGCAGGCTCGCCCTGGACCGCCGCGCCAGCGTTTTCTGGGCCGGCCGGGCAACTCTGTGCGCCTCGCCGGACGACTTGCCGACCTATCAGCGGACCTTCGAGGCCTGGTTCTCAGTGGAGCATTCCTCCGCCACCCGCGTCTCACCGTCTGCAACGTCCGTCAGCGGGGCCTCTTTGGACGACGACGGCGGCGGCCGGGAGGACGGCCGGAACCAACTGAGGGCGATCGCCAGCCGCCGGGAGCGGCTGAGGCACCGGGACGTGGCGACGCTGGATGACGCCGAGCGGGCGTTGCTGCACCGGATGTTCGAGGAGCTGCCGGTGCGGTTGCCGACCCGGCAGACCCGGCGCAAACACCCGGACCGGCACGGCGACGTCGATCGGGTGCGGACCCTGCGCGACCAGCTGCGCCGCGGCGGGGAACCGGGTCCGCTGCGCCGTGCCCGGGCGCCGCGCAAACCACGCCGGGTTGTCTGGCTGATCGATGTTTCGGGCTCGATGGCACCCTATGCGGACAGCCTGCTGCGGCTCGCCCACCGGGTCGTGGAGGCCGCCCCGCATCAGGTGGAGGTCTTCACCCTGGGCACGCGGCTGACCCGGGTGACCGGCGCTATGCGGGTGCCGGACACCGAAAAAGCGCTTGCCCTCGCGGGCCGCGCCGTACCCGACTGGTCGGGCGGAACCCGGCTGGGGGAAGTGTTGCGGGTATTCAACGACCGCTGGGGCCAGCGCGTGGTGGCACGCGGCGCCGTCGTCGTCATTGCCAGCGACGGTTGGGAGCGGGGCGACCCCGCCCTGCTGAGCCGCCAGACCGAGCGGCTGCATCACCTGGCGAGGCGCATTGTTTGGTCCAACCCGCATCGGGGCAAAGTGGGATACGAGCCCATACAGCGGGGGATTACGGCGGTGCTGCCGCACGTTGACTCCTTTATAGGGGGGCACTCAATGCAAAGTTTCGAGGAATTGTTGGACGTGCTTGCCAATGCGTGAGGTCTTGGATGATCTGGTTGCCGCGATACGGGCCGGCCACACCGTGGGACTGGGTACGGTGGTGCGTACCTTCCGGTCCGCGCCGCGGCCGGCGGGGGCAGCAATGATGGTCGACGCCGACGGCCGCGCGGTCGGGTCGGTGTCCGGCGGCTGTGTCGAAGGTGCGCTCTACGAGTTGGCCACCGAGGTCTCCCACGACGGTCGGCCGGTGCTGCAGCGGTACGGCATCACCGACGACGATGCGTTCGAGGTCGGCCTGACCTGCGGGGGGATCCTGGACGTCTTCGTCGAACCGGTCTCCACCGAGACCTTCCCGCAGTTGCCGCAGGTGGCCGACGACGTCGGCGCCGGCCGGCCGGTGGCCGTGGTCACCGTGATCGAACACCCGGATCCGGCCTGGCTCGGCCGCCACCTGGTGGTCCGCCCGGACGGATTCAGCGGATCCCTGGGCAGCGACCGCGCCGACCACGCGGTCTGCGACGACGTGCAGGGCCTGCTGGCTGCCGGCCGCAATGCCACCCTTAGCTATGGGCCGGACGGCCAGCGGCGAGGCGAGGGGATGCGCGTGTTCGCGGTCAGTTTCGCCCCGCACCCGCGGATGCTGGTGTTCGGCGCGATCGACTTTGCTGCCGCCGTCGCCAAACAGGGCAGCTTCCTCGGCTACCGGGTCACGGTCTGTGACGCGCGTCCGTTATTCGCAACGGCGTCGCGTTTCCCTCAGGCGGACGAGGTGGTGGTGGAATGGCCGCACCGCTACCTGCAGGCGCAGATCGGCGCCGGCCAGGTGGATGACCGCACGGTGATTTGCGTGCTCACCCATGATCCGAAATTCGACGTGCCGCTGCTTGAGGTGGCGCTGCGACACAACGTGGCCTACGTGGGGGCGATGGGGTCCCGGCGCACCCACCACGACCGGCTGGAGCGGCTGCGCGAGGCCGGCCTGACCGAGGCCGAATTGTCCAAACTTTCCAGCCCCATCGGTCTGGACCTGGGGTCCCGGACGCCCGAGGAGACGGCCGTCTCGATCGCCGCCGAAATCATTGCGCTGCACTGGGGCGGGGAAGGCGGACGATTGAGCAGCATGGACGCGCGGATCCACCACGAGCCCATGGCCGACCCCGACCATGAGGACGCAGCGCACGAACGTGGGAATCCCTGACCCGCAACCCTTCGGCTTGATGTAACGTGTGACACATCAAGACTGGAAGCCGGGCAGCCGGGCCCGTCCTCCCAGCGAGAGGAGATCTCAATGGCGAGTTCCAAAACGATCACCGTCGAAGTCGACAATGTGAGCTATACCGACGACGTCGAGCCGCGGCTGCTGCTGGTTCAATACCTGCGCGAACGGCTAGGGAAGACCGGGACATTGATTGGCTGCGACACCAGCAACTGCGGCGCCTGCACCGTCCATCTGGACGGCGTCAGCGTGAAGTCCTGCACCATGTTCGCTGTCCAGGCCGATGGCCACCGGGTCACCACCATCGAAGGCTTGGCCCGGGACGGGAAACTCGCCCCGCTGCAGCGGGCCTTCCACCAATGCCATGCGCTGCAATGCGGCTTCTGCACGCCGGGCATGATCATGCAGTCGGCGTCCCTGCTGGAAGAAAACCCTCACCCGTCCGAACAGGAAATCCGGGACGGTCTGGAGGGGAACCTGTGCCGGTGCACCGGGTACCAGAACATTGTTGCCGCGGTCCGGGCCGTCGCGGAGGGCACGGTGTCCTCGGACAGCGACGAAACGGAAACGGCAGGTGTGGCATGACCACCGCCGAAGTCGGCAGGGCCCGCCTCCGCAAGGAAGATGCCCATCTGATCACCGGGCGCTCCAGGTACACCGACAACATCACGCTGCCCGGCATGCTGCATCTGGCGATGGTACGCAGTCCGTTCGCCCACGCGAAGATCACCTCGGTCGACGTCGCCGCCGCGAAGTCCTCCCCCGGCGTCGTTGCGGTGCTCACCGGAGCCGACGTGGCCGCCGAGCAGGGCAGCCTGCCCAACGCGTGGCCGATTACGCCCGACCAAAAGGCCCCCGCGCACCCGGCGATCGCCGTGGATGAGGTTGCTTTCGCCGGCGAGGTGGTTGCCTGCATCATCGCCCGCAGCGCCGCCGCCGCCCGCGACGCCGTCGAGCTGGTCGACGTCGACTACGAGGAGCTGCCCGTCGTCCTGGATCTGGAGGAAGCGGCGAAGGACCAGGTGCTGGCCCACCCGGGCCTGGGCACCAACAAATCGGCCACCTGGGTCTTTGACTCGGGCGAGGCCGGCACCGGTAAACCGATCCGTGAGGCACTGGAGGGCGCCGAGGTCCTCATTGAGCGTACGTTCTACCAGCAGCGGCTCATCCCGTCGTTCATGGAGCCCCGCTCGACCGTAGTGGACCCCACCGGTGAGCAGATCACTGTGTGGTCCGCCACCCAGATACCGCACATTCTGCGATTGATGCTGGCGCTGACCCTGGCCATCCCGGAAAGCAAGGTGCGCGTGATCGCCCCCGACGTCGGCGGCGGCTTCGGCGGAAAATTGCAGGTGACCCCCGAAGAGGCCATTACCGTGCTGGCGGCCCGGCACACCGGCAAGCCGTGCAAATACACCGAGACCCGCAGCGAATCCCTGATGGCGGCCCACCACGGCCGGGCCCAGGTACAGCGGCTGAAGCTCTCGGCCACCAAGGAGGGGATCGTCACAGGACTGGACGTTAATCTGCTGGCGGACATGGGAGCCTATCTGGGCCTGGTCACCTCCGGCATCCCGATCCTGGGCGCCTTCATGTACAACTCGATCTACAAGTTCCCGGCCTACCGGTTCGAATGCACGAACCTGTTCACCAACAAGGCGTGGACCGACGCATATCGCGGTGCCGGACGTCCGGAAGCCACCTTTGCGATCGAGCGGATGATGGACGAACTCGCCGCCGAACTGGGTCTGGACCCGCTTCAGGTCCGGGAAAGGAACTGGATCAAACACGAGGAATTCCCGTTCACCACCGTTGCCGGGCTCGAATACGACAGCGGCAACTACGAGGCGGCGACCGCGAAGGCGCTGGAGCTCTTCGGCTACGATGCGCTCCGGGCTGAGCAGGCCCGGCGCCGCGAAACGAAGGACCCAGTCCAGCTTGGCATCGGCATCTCCACCTTCACCGAAATGTGCGGCCTGGCGCCGTCCCGGGTGCTCGGTGCGCTCAATTACGGCGCCGGCGGCTGGGAGCACGCCCAGGTGCGCGTGCTCCCCACCGGCAACATCGAGGTGGTCACCGGGTCCTCCTCCCACGGCCAGGGCCACGAAACCGCGTGGAGCCAGCTCGTGGCGGACAAGCTCGGCGTGCCGTTCGAGAACGTCGAAGTGCTGCACGGCGACACGCAGATCTCCCAGCGGGGCCTGGATACCTACGGATCCAGGTCGCTGACAGTCGGCGGCATGGCGGTGCTGGCCGCTGCGGACAAGGTGATCGAGAAGGCCAAGGTCGTGGCCGCTCACCTCATGGAGGCCAGCGAAGACGACATCGAGTTCGCCGATGGCAGGTTCAGCGTGAAGGGCACCGATCAGTCGACGGCGCTGGGTGAAATCGCGCTGGCGACTTTTTCGGCACACAACCTGCCGGACGGGTTTGAGCCGAACCTGGATTCCGACGCGACCTTCGACCCGCAGAATTTCTCCTTCCCGCACGGCACCCATCTGGCGGCCATTGAGGTGGACACCGAGACCGGACGGGTCTCGATCCGCAAGTACGTCTGCGTGGACGACGTCGGGGTTGTGGTCAATCCGCTGATTGTGGAGGGCCAGGTGCACGGCGGTCTGGCACAGGGAATCGCGCAGGCACTCTATGAAGAGGCTGTGTACGACGACGCCGGAACCCTGGTCACGGGCTCGTTTGTGGACTATCTGGTTCCCGGCGCACCCGACCTGCCGCACTACACCACGGCACGCACCGAGACGCCCTCGACCACCAACCAGCTGGGGGCCAAGGGGGTCGGGGAGGCGGGTACCATCGCCTCGACGCCCGCCATCGTCAACGGTGTTCTGGACGCGGTGCGGCATCTGGGCGTGAAGGACATCAGGATGCCCTGTTCGCCGTCCCGTGTGTGGGCCGCACTTGAAGAAGCCAAGATGACCGGAGGTGTCCGATGATTCCGAGCGCATTCGACTACGCCGCGCCCAATACCGTCGCGGAGGCGTTGAGCCTGCTGGCCTTGGCCGGCGACTCGGGGAAGCTGCTGGCCGGCGGGCAAAGCCTGATCCCGGTGATGAAGCTGCGTCTTGCCGACCCGCAGATGGTGATCGATCTGGGCCGGGTTGAAGGGCTGGCCGGGGTGCGCGAGGACGGGGATGCCCTGCTGATCGGCGCCATGACACCGCACCACCAGGTGGCCACCGACCCGCTGGTGGCCGCCTATGTGCCTTTGCTGGCAAAGGCCGCGGCAACGGTGGCGGATCCGCAGGTCCGCCACCGCGGCACGTTCGGCGGCGCCCTGGTGCATGCCGACCCGGCGGGCGACCTGCCCGCGCCGGTGTTGGCCGCAGAGGCGACGTTCATCCTGGCCGGCCCGGGCGGGGAACGCCGGGTGGCCGCCGCGGACTTCTTCCAGGGCTACTTCACCACCGCAATCGCCGAGGACGAGATTCTGACCCACGTGCGGGTGCCGAAGTACACCGGCTGGGGCGCGCACTACGAGAAGTTCACCCGGGTGGCCCAGCAGTGGTCCATCGTCGCGGTCGCCGCGATGGTCCGGGTGGAGGGCGGCACCATCGCCGAGGCCCGGATCGGGTTGACCAATATGGCCAGCACTCCTGTGCGGGCCACGGCGGTCGAGCAGGCGCTGGCGGGTGCTCCGCTGACCCGGGACGCGATCGCGGCCGCCAGCTCGCACGCATCCGAGGGGACCGATCCGGCCAGCGATCTCAATGGCGACGCAGCTTACCGGCGCCATCTTGCGGAGGTTTTGACCAGGCGGGCGGTCGTCACGGCCGCGGGGCTCTAGCGGAACACGGCGAGAGGCAGACGTGGAACTCAAACATCACTTCGTCGTTCCCGGTTCGCTGGAGGACACCTGGCATTCCTTCAACCAATTGGAAGATATCGCGCCGTGTTTCCCGGGAGCGGCTCTCACATCCGTGAGCGGCGACCGGTTCACCGGAACGGTCAAGGTCAAGCTCGGACCAATCGCCATGATGTATGCCGGCACCGGTGAATTCCTTGAACGCAACGAGGATTCGCACACCGTGGTCATTGCCGCGACCGGGAAGGACAAGCGCGGCAATGGCACGGCAGGTGCCACGGTGACAGCGGTGCTGACGCGGGATGGCGACGGCACCGCCGTGGACGTGGCCACCGACATGAACGTCACCGGCAAACCGGCCCAGTTCGGCCGGGGTGTCATCCAGGACATCTCGGACAAATTGCTGGCCCAATTTGTCCAGTGCGTGGTCGGGAAAGCGGGCGGCGGGGAGGCCGGGCAGACCGCGGAACCGGCAGCCGGGACGACCACGGGACCTTCGGCGACAGCACAGGACACCGTGGAACCAGCCGAGCCCGCCTCCACGGGCCCGCGGGCCGCGCCACCGGTAACCCGGCCTTCGGCGGGAGAGCCTCCGTTCAAACCCCAGTCCGTGCCGGCGGCCGAATTGGACCTTGGCTCGACCATGTGGCCGATACTGGTGCGCCGTTTTGGTCCTGTCGCGCTCTGCGTCGTCGCCGTACTGGTGCTCATCGTCTGGCTGGCTCGCCGACGCCGCTAGGCTGGCGATCCGCCTTATGCGCACGTGCTTTCCGACGCGACATCGTCGCAGCAGCCGACGACCGTCAAGAACCTGTCCCCCGCCCAAATAGGCAGGACAGATTGACAGTAGGCCACGGTCACTCACGTTTTACTCACCTTTTCCAACTAAATGCAATGACCAGCGATGACATGCCACCGAATGGAGGATCTTCGTTCAGGCCCGGAAATTCTTTGAAAGGAGTATCGCGGGAGGTTTCTTCACGAACTCATTCAAAACGGCTACGACGCGCATCCCCGCGGTACCGGCGGAGACGGAATTCGGATCCTCAGGTGGGAGGACGGACTTCGCAGACGACCCCACCCTGGACGGTGACCTTTTCCAGCAGCATCCGGGCCTTGGCCAGCCGTTTGGCGGATCCGGATCGCTCCAAGGCCTGCTCCCTGAACTCGGGCGGCACGTTCGACGCCCAGCGTTCCATGAGGGCTATTTCGTTCGAAATTGCCCATTTTGCGGGCGATGATGCAGCAGTCGTCCGTCCACCCCGGCGCGGGAGCTGCCATCGGGTCCCTTGGCGACAGCCATGGAGCGCCAAGAATCATCACCGTCAAGATGCCCGCCTGGGCTGTTTCGTGGAATCATTTGGTTTTGCCCGGATAGCCGGCTGAAGTTTCGGGCCCTGTTTGGCCGTGGTCACCGTCAGGAGCTCTGCGCAAAGGGCCTGGATCTGGCGCGAACACCCCAAGGGGGCCTGAGGCGACGTAGCATCAAGGTAGGCGGCAGCCAGGAGTGTGGCGAAATGTTTGAGCGATTTACGGACCGTGCCCGTCGCGTGGTTGTGCTTGCCCAAGAAGAGGCACGCATGCTGAACCACGGTTACATTGGTACCGAACACATCCTGTTGGGTCTGATCCATGAGGGTGAGGGTGTTGCCGCCAAAGCCCTCGAGTCGTTGGGCATTTCGCTCGACGGCGTCCGCGAGCAGGTGCAGGAGATCATCGGCCCGGGCCAGCAGGCCCCGTCCGGGCACATCCCCTTCACCCCGCGTGCCAAGAAGGTGCTGGAGCTCTCGCTGCGCGAGGCCCTGCAGCTGGGACACAACTACATCGGCACCGAGCACATCCTGCTCGGCCTCATCCGCGAGGGTGAAGGCGTGGCCGCCCAGGTGCTGGTCAAGCTCGGCGCGGACCTGGGCCGCGTCCGCAACCAGGTCATCCAGCTGCTCTCCGGCTACCAGGGCAAGGAATCCACCGGCGCCGGCCCCGGCCAGGACCAGGCCGAAGCGACTCCCGCCGGTTCCGTGGTCCTGGACCAGTTCGGCCGCAACCTGACCCAGGCCGCGCGTGAGAACAAGCTGGACCCCGTGATCGGGCGCGAATCCGAAATGGAACGCGTCATGCAGGTGCTGTCCCGCCGCACCAAGAACAACCCGGTGCTGATCGGCGAGCCGGGCGTCGGCAAGACCGCCGTCGTCGAGGGCCTGGCGCAGGCGATTGTCCGCGGCGACGTCCCGGAGACTCTCAAGGACAAGCAGCTGTACACCCTGGACCTCGGGTCCCTGGTGGCCGGTTCCCGGTACCGCGGTGACTTCGAGGAACGGCTGAAGAAGGTCCTCAAGGAGATCCGCACCCGCGGCGACATTCTTCTGTTCATTGATGAGATCCACACCCTGGTGGGTGCCGGTGCTGCCGAGGGTGCCATCGATGCGGCTTCGATCCTGAAGCCGTTGCTGGCCCGCGGGGAGCTGCAGACCATCGGCGCCACCACGCTGGATGAGTACCGGAAGCACATCGAGAAGGATGCCGCGCTGGAACGCCGTTTCCAGCCGATCCAGGTCAAGGAACCCTCTGTCGCCGACGCGATCGAGATCCTCAAGGGCCTCCGTGACCGGTACGAGGCACACCACCGGGTCACCATCACCAACGGCGCGCTGGTTGCCGCGGCGAATCTCTCGGAGCGTTACATCTCGGACCGGTTCCTGCCGGACAAGGCGATCGACCTGATCGATGAGGCCGGTGCACGGCTGCGCATCCGCCGGATGACGGCCCCGCCGGAGCTCAAGGTCTTGGACGAGAAAATCGCCGCCATGAAGCTGGCGAAGGAGTCCGCGATTGACGCCCAGGACTACGAGGGGGCCGCGTCACTGCGCGATGAGGAGCAGAAACTCGTGACCGTGCGTAAAGCGAAGGAACGCCAGTGGAAGACCGGCGGGCTGGACGACATCTCCGAGGTCGATGAGGAACTGATCGCCGAGGTGCCGGCGAATTCCACCGGTATTCCGGTCTTCAAGCTGACCGAGGAGGAGTCCTCCCGCCTGCTGAAGATGGAAGACGAGCTGCATCAACGTGTGGTGGGCCAGGAGGAGGCGATTAAGTCGGTTTCGCGGGCTATCCGCCGCACCCGTGCAGGCCTGAAGGACCCGAAGCGTCCGGGCGGTTCGTTCATCTTCGCCGGCCCCACGGGCGTCGGCAAGACCGAGCTCGCCAAGGCCCTCGCCGAGTTCCTGTTCGGCGAAGAGGACGCACTGATCACCCTGGACATGTCCGAGTACTCGGAGAAGCACACGGTGTCGCGCCTCTTCGGCGCACCTCCGGGCTACGTCGGTTACGACGAGGGCGGACAGCTGACCGAGAAGGTCCGCCGCCGTCCGTTCTCCGTGATTCTCTTCGACGAGGTCGAGAAGGCGCACGCGGACCTCTTCAACTCGCTGCTGCAGATCCTGGAGGACGGACGCCTGACCGACAGCCATGGCCGGGTGGTGGACTTCAAGAACACCGTGATCATCATGACCACCAACCTGGGCACCCGCGACATCTCCAAGAGCGTGGCCACCGGCTTCCAGTCCGGCACGGACACGCAGACCGGCTACAACCGGATGCGCGCCCGCGTCACGGAGGAGCTCAAGGCCCACTTCCGCCCCGAGTTCCTGAACCGGGTTGACGACGTCATCGTCTTCCCGCAGCTGACCCAGGACGAGATCATCGAGATCGTGGACCTGATGATCGGCCGGCTGGAGCAGCGGCTTGCGGACAAGGACATGGGCATCGAGCTCACCACCGCAGCCAAGGTGCTCCTGGCCACCCGCGGCTACGATCCCGCGATGGGCGCCCGGCCGCTGCGCCGCACCATCCAGCGCGAGATCGAGGACCAGCTCTCCGAGAAGATCCTCTTCGGCGAGCTGCACGGCGGCGACATCGTGGTGGTGGATGTGGACGGCGAAGGCGACGACGCCAGGTTCACCTTCGCCGGCAACGCCAAGCCGCGGATCCCGGACGCACTGCCCGCCGCGAGCTAAACGGAAAACCGCCGCTGGCCACCGCCGAGGCGGGCTGAAATCCGGTGTCCCACCTCATTGTCCTGCAGGCCGCACAGGATCGGCACGGGCAAATTCAGGCCCCTACCATCACCTTCCAAGGCTTAGCGTGGTATTTTTTCCGTTTTCTGAAGCGCCCCGCGTGTGGCCGAGAGAGTCACACGCGAGCTCATCAAGATTCGCCTCGCGCAGCTGGGCTACCTAGAAGCGGCTCTCAGCCCAGCGAATCGCGGCGTGCTTCGCCTCGCCCGGCGTCAAGGCCTCGACGACCAGCTCAGACTCATCGCTCCTATGTCTTCATAGAGAACCGCAATCCAAGCCGCTGAACCGGGGTACGACAAGGACTGGCCACACAGATGGACTATGTTCCGACTTACCGTGATCTCGTTTCCCCGCAGACCGGTCCTACCGAACTTCGCGGATTTGTGATTTTACCGGCCGACGCTGACCGCCGATCTGATGCAACTCCCGCAGATAAATCGAGTTTCCACGTGGACTGTACGCCGACAACGGCGCCGACAACGGCGCCTACGACGATGGGTGGATCCGCGGACGGACCTTTGGCCAGGCCTACTGGCCTCAATGGTCTGTCGTCGACGGTGCTTCAAAAGCAGCGGATTCCCAGTCGGCCGGCAGCAGTCTTGAGGGCGTCAGACCGCAGGCCGATGCCGGTTCCCGACGCCACCCGGAGCGTGTCCGCGCCGAGCCCGCCGTCCCGGCGGCGGAGCCAGTACGCGAAGCAGTCCCCGCCGAACTTGCTGGTGTACCTGATCCCGGACGGATGCGTTCCGTCATCCAGCACCAGCTCGCGCATCCAGCCGGCGATGCGTGTGGTGACCTCCCTGTTCGGCGCATGGATCTCTGCCAGTGTCACGTCCGTGCAGCCGGTCGCGGCGTGCAGGTCCTCACCCAGGACGCGGCGGATCGTGGCAATGGTGTCGGGATGACCGATGTCGATCCAGGATTCGGGCGCGCCCAGCTCCAGGCGGAAGAGCCGGCGGCGGTTCCGCCATTGCGCGGGAAGGCAGCCGCGCCCCATGTAGGAACCTTCCTCCCATTCCTCGGCGACCGCGGCCAGGAACTCCTCCAGCGTCAGACCGAGTGCGGCCGCATCCTTTTCAAGAGGGTTCCCGGACCCCAGCTTCTGCGCGAAGAGCGACAGGACTTCCTGGAAGGCCGTCTCCGGCGTCGACGCCAGATAAACCGTGGATCCGGTCGTGTCGAAACGGCCCCACGCGACACGGTCCGAGCCGGCAGACCTCGAGGGCGGACTCAGTGCCCCGTAGTCCCCCACCGCCACGCGATAACCGACGCTGAAACCATCGTTCAACCACAGACCTGTCCGGGTGCAGAGCCGGCCCTCCGGGCTCATGCGTCGTAGACGTCCTGCAGGAACGCGGTCACCGCGGCCGTGACTTCCTTGTGCCGGTCCTCACGGATGGCGGTGATCGGGGTGTCCTCCCCCAGCCACGGGTTTCCCCCGATAAACCAGGCCCGGGCCACATGATCCGACTCGGCATCAGCGAGATACCCCCACAGTCGGTGGGCCAGGCGAAGACGGTTCTCAAAGGCCGGACCGGGCGTAGGGCCGCCCTGTTTGGCCCACCGGATCGGCTGCTTCGCGTCCTTCGACCCCGACAGGGCAGCAACAAGCGTCGGGCCCAGATGCGTGTTCAGCCGGCGGACAAGCTCATGGATGTCCAGCCGCGCCGTCTCCATGTAGCCGCTGTTGATCACTGTAGCGATACTCATACACCCAGAATACACCCCGAACACACCGGAAAGGGTGCTTGAGCCAAACACGGGCAGGACTCTGCGTGGAGCCGCCCGCCAAACGCACAAAAGCTTGTCAACGCGTGATCAGGCCTGACACCAGCTCCTCAAGGGGGCATGTCAGGCTTCTTCAGCGCCTATGTAGCCAGCAATGCTCTGACAGTCTGCTTCGGTCGAGAAAATTTAGTACCAAAGTAGTACTAAAATAGTACTACTTTTTCTCGAGGTCGGCAATGGCCGGCCAAACGATCCTGTTCAGAATGTACTGAATACTTCGTTCTTCCTGGGCACACACAGCCTTGAGCCGCATGTGATCCGTCGGGGTCATCTTAAAGTTGAATCCAACGGACGTCGGTTCCTTCGCAACGGGCTTAGAACGCGCCGGCCATTGAGCCGCTGGCACGGCAGGCTCCTTAGCCTCGGCTGACGGCTCGGGAGCTGTCGTCGCGCCCTGGCTGAATGCCTCAATCCGCTTCTCCAGGTCCGGATCCACCGCTTCCCTGCGTCGATTGGGCGTAACTCTAGGCAAGGCTCATCATCTCCTGTACGAGTACCTGCGTTTCAGCCTTTGCTTTGGAATCGTTCCACTCCACCACTCCCCTACCCAATGGCATGACGTCCATGTAGGCGCTGCGCTGATACATCGTCGTATCGAACAGAGGCAGCTCGGGATAGTCGCCGAGGATATCCTTTGCGTCATCGAGCTTCTTGCTCATTGAATGAGTAGGCGCCTGTGTGAACAGTCCCCTCACCAAGAGCTCCGGATTGAAGTCCCGGAATGCGCCCAGCAAGTCCACGAACTGCGGGAGAGTGTCGAGATCAACGGGAGACGGCTTCATCGGGACCACTAGGAGATCCGACGATGTTGCAGCCGTCCTCATTTCCTGGCTGTCATAACCTCCGACATCAACGAGAACGACGTCGTAATTGGTGTCCAGCTCCTGCAACGTACTGCGAAGGTTTCCCTTCTTCTGAATGCCAATAATGGCGGCATGATCTGGGCTCTGCTTCTCCCGATCGCCAATCCAGTTGGCAGTCGTGCCGATGGGGTCAGCATCGACAACAATCGTTTTGTAACCCAGGCGTGTTAGTTCCGCAGCTGCATTTACCGTGGCAGTGCTCTTGCCCACGCCACCCTTTAGCGAACCTATCGTAATGATCATTTCGTCTCTTTAACTTTCAGTAAGCAACTCGTATCAAAACCAGTTCAATACTAATATTGTTGTGATTCACAACCAAAACAATACCAACATGGTTGTAGTGTTGTACTGTTTTAGTACCAAACTGGTACAACCTTACCTCAACATCCCAGCCCAGAACCGATTCAGGCCGGTATGGGGGCTTGAGGACCAATGCTCGGAAAAGTCACGCTTAGACCGGTGTCGGGAAAGGATCGCCTAACGACACCCGGCCGCGAGGAACAAACCCGGTAAATCCCCGTCGATAAGCCGTGTTGGGAATCAACGACGGAAAACTCTACTGACAACAGAATCGACGTGCTCAAAACAAAATTGCCGCAAGATCAGGGAAGACCAATCACTAGCGTGACTTTCCCGAGGGTTGGTCCGTTGAACCCGGTACTGGTCAGGCCGACGGCGAGGGCTGCCGACAGGAGGACGATTTGAAGACTGCAGATACTCATGACACCCATGTGTACGGCGCAACTGGAAATTGTTACCGTTTCCAGAATCGGTTACAGCCCGGCGGCATCAGGCACCTAAATGGAAGGCCGAGCCGTGTTAGGCTCCGGTTGGCCGACGGAATATCGTTAGGTGGGAAGTCTAATGGGGGAAATGATGAAAAAACGTCGCCGAAAACTCTTGATAGCAACCGTTATTGCTGTCAGTATTTCTTTGGCTGGCATCTCACCGGCCATTGCCTCCCCCGCCGCCATCAGCGTTTCCGCCGCGAAGCCTTTCACTGCTCCTGCAGTGACGATCAATAATCTGCTGAGTTCAACGACTGCGAATGCTTCCGCGAAACGCCTGCTCAGGCCCTCCTACACGGTCGGCAAAGGCGCCACTGTTGTCAGCGCACGCCTAACCGTCGTCACCGCTGCCGGCAAGGTCATCACGCCAAGTGCGACCAGCGTGAATGTCTCACCCGGCTCTTACCGGGTGACGACCACAATCCGGTACACGTACAAACAGGGCGGCAGCACTAGCACTATGACGGTCTCCAGTCTTCAGAACCTCGTGATCTGGGTGGCAAAGCCTGTTCCGGCAACTTCCTATACCGAGGTTTTCAACGGGCTCAATGCTCTTCGGGTGAAGAAGGGGCTTCCCGCGCTGAAGAGCAACCCCGCCCTCAACGGTTTGATTGCTGTATGGGCGAAGAGCCACCAAGCGGCCGGCAACCCAATGGGCCAGATGGCCGGGCTGGACCGACTGACGGGTCCTTCCGTCTACGGAGGCAGCTCGGTCTCCCTGCCCAAGTGGGTGGTCAACGACCTGACGTCCGAGCCGTGGTTTTCGAAAATGCTCTACGACCCTGGCTTCAACACCCTTTTCGTGACCACACAGGTCGTCGACAGGCGAAAGAAGTGCATGTCTATTTCGCCCATATTTCCTAACACCTGGCCGGGGCTGCGTCGTTCCTACCGCGGAGTCGCCAGGAACAACTCCTGGCTCACCCTGCGCACGGCAGGGCTGAACCTGCGCAGGATGGTCAATCTCGGACTTGCCAACAAAAGCGGAACCTGGGCCATCAGCTAAAAGGCCCCGGAAAGCCGCCGGGCAACCCGCAGCACACCCGCCAGCGCAGCCCCAAGAGCCACTCCGCAAAGCCTCCAAGCTCAGCCACCACAAACCGCGAACCGCCGCCAGACGGACACCCGAACCGCCCCAGGCCCGTCACCGACAAGCACTCCCGGCCAGATCGACCTTTGTTCAGCAGTGTCCTAGGGTCGTCACGGTGCAGGTGAGCAGCCATTCCCCCTGCTCCGGCAGGGACGGGTCGGCCAGAGCTGTAATCGGCTGGCACGCCGGGCCGCCGGGCCGCGCGCATCGGCGCTTCCCAGTTACTATGTCACTTAGACCCTCTGCCGGGTGCCAGCGGAGGCTGAATATTGGGGGAAAATTGAAGAGAGTAGTTCTACGCCTCGGTGCTGCCGGGACACTTGCCGCACTGGCGGTCTCAGCCGTCGGTATCCCGGCCAAGGCCGCCGACCAGCCGGCAAAGCCCGGGATCTCGACCGAGGCCGCGGCCCTGTCCGCACTCAAGACACCGAGCTACGTGGAGATCGGCAGCAACCCTGAGGTCGGGGCGAATTTCGTGGCCAGCTACGGAAGATACGACAACAAGGTTCCAACCAAGGACACCTACCAGTGGTTCCGGAGCGGTGTTTCGGTTCCAGGCGCCACAAGCGTCACCTACCGGGTCACCGCGGCCGATGTGGGCAAGAAGCTCAGCTACCGAGTCACGCTGTCGGCCGCCGGGTACCGGTCGGTCAGTGCGACGTCGGACAGTACCGCCGCCGTCCCGGCCGTCACTCCCGCACCGATCGTCACCGGCACAGCCTCTCCCGGGAACATCCTGCGCGGCACTCAGAAGAGCTGGGTAATGGCCGTCCCGGTGGTCATGAAGTACCAGTGGCTTCGCAACGGCAACCCCATCCCGGGCGCCACCGCCCTGACCTACAAGCTCACGACGGCGGACCTGAACACCCTGATCGTGCTGCGCACCCAAGGGATCGCCACCGGCAAGGTGGCCGCCAGTTCCTACTCTCTGCCGGTCAAGCCGTCCACCCTGAAGCCGCTGGACATTTCACCTCAGCACCCCTTCGGCGACCCGCGCAACCCTAAGACCGGTCCGTTCACGATCGGCGTGCTGCAGTCCGGCGATACCCTACTGCTCTCAAACCCGGTGTGGAAACAGGCCGGAGTCAAGAGCAGCATTCAGTGGCTGCGTAACGGAGCTGCAATCCCCGGCGCGACCGGCCCGAGCTACGCCGTCACGTCCGCCGACGTTGGCAGCAGGCTCGCGGCCATTATCACCGGCTCCCTGAAGGGTTATGCGGACACCATCGTGGTGGCTAACGTGCCCACGACCGCCGTTGCGCCGGAACCGGCCGCGGGCTCCGTGCCATCCATGACCGGCGACGCCAAGGTCGGGTCTGTTCTGACCGCCGCCTGGAAGAAGGACCCTAAGGCGCGATTCATGTGGTGCCGCAACAATCAGCCCATCAACGGCGCCAACGGTGCGACCTACAAGTTGACGGCCGCTGACAAGGGTGCACTGATTACCGTCATCGGGATGGGGACCGCATACGGGATCAAGTTCAGCCCGGGGGTCGTCGCCCGCTGATCCGTCGAAAGGGCCAATTGCGCAGCGGCCTGCTGCGCAATTGGCCCTTTCTGCGCTAGGAGCCCGCGGGCTCGATGAGTCCGGGCCTTTGTTCCGTACCGAGTTGACCCGGTCGCTGACGATCCGCGGAGTGAGGGCGGGTTCGGGGACGCTGTCCGGCAGCTCTTATACCTTGGTCTTGTCCCGCGTGTCCGGGTCCAGCGAGTCGGCCCACATCTCCCGCGGAACGATGACCGGCGCCCGGTCGTGGATATGGCCGAGCGTGTCGTGCGCTGTGGCCGTCAGCACGGTGCAGGTGAGGAGCCATTTCCCCGGGTAATCCTCGGGCAGGGCCGGATCGGGCCAGAACTCGTAGAGGCCGGCGAACACCAGGAGGTCCTCGTTCTCCGAGTAGAGGTAGTTGGGGTGAATCTTCTATATCTGTCAAGCTGCGATTGGGATCGCTTCTGTGGCAGATATAGAAGATTCACCCCCCTTTGGACAGATCCCCTGTGGACAGGTGCGTCGGGCCTGACGCAACCCTTGCCCCGTCGGGATGTACAAACTCTCGCCCGGCCTGTCTCGCGAGCCGCATGACCTGTCTCATATCCCTCATGTCGCAAAACTGGCGAGTTCAGGTGGTGAGTGCAACACCCTGAATTCTGTGGGGGGGTAGCGTCCATTAGCGTGGTGTAACGGCCCACCTCGGGCGTGTTGCCAGACGCAAAGGCGGTCACCGCGTGATCCTCGGAAATGACAGTCCAATGTCTTTCCTGAAGGAGAACTCCGCGATGACCGCACCTTATTCTATCGATCCGACCCGTTTTCTGTCCGAGCAGCTCGAGCAGGCGTCCCCTGACTTGCTGCGCCAGATGCTCCAGACCTTCATCACCGCCCTGATGGGTGCCGAGGCCGACGCCGTCTGCGGCGCCGAATACGGCATCGCCTCCACGGAGCGGGTGAACTCCCGCAACGGGTACCGACACCGGGACTTCGACACCCGTGCCGGAACCCTTGACGTCGCCATCCCGAAGCTGCGCCAGGGCACGTATTTCCCGGACTGGCTGCTGGAACGCCGCCGCCGGGCCGAGGCCGCCCTGACCTCCGTCGTGGCAACCTGCTACCTGCTCGGGGTGAGCACCCGGCGGATGGAGAAACTCGTCGAATCCCTGGGTATCACCCGACTGTCCAAGTCCCAGGTCTCCATCATGGCCCGGGACCTCGACGAACAGGTCGAGCAGTTCCGGACCCGGCCCCTGGATGCGGGCCCGTATACGTTCGTTGCCGCCGATGCGCTGGTGCTGAAGGTCCGCGAGGGCGGGCGGGTTGCGAACGTCCATGCCCTGGTCGCGACCGGCGTCAATGCCGACGGGCACCGGGAAGTCCCGGGGATCCAGGCCACCTCGTCCGAGGACGGGGCCGGCTGGCTCGGATTCTTCCGCGACCTCACCGCCCGCGGACTCTCCGGGGTCAAACTCGTGACCTCCGACGCCCACGCCGGGCTCGTCGCGGCGATCGGCGCGACCCTGCCCGGAGCGTCCTGGCAGCGCTGCAGAACCCACTACGCGGCGAATCTGATGTCCCTCACACCCAAGACCAGCTGGCCCTGGGTGAAAACCCTGCTGCACAGTGTTTACGACCAGCCCGACGCGGACGCCGTGCACGCCCAGTTCGACCGCGTCCTGCGCGCCCTGGAAGAGAAGCTGCCAAAGGTCGCCGACCACCTCGAAGCCGCCCGCGCCGACGTGCTCGCGTTCACGCCGTTCCCGAAGGGACTCTGGCGGCAGGTGTGGTCCAACAACCGCAGGAACGCCTCAATCGCGAGATCAGAAGGCGGACAGATGTGGTCGGAATCTTCCCCGACCGGACCTCGTTGATCCGCCTCGTCGGCGCCGTCCTGGCCGAGCAACCCGATGAATGGATCGAAGCCCGCCGCTACCTCGGCCTTGAACTCATCCAGCAGGCTCAAGCCACTGGCACGCCGACCACAGAGGAGGCAGGGAACACCAAAGAACTGGCGCTCAGCGCCTAAACGAACCAAGGATCACGCGGCAACCGCGTTACACCACACACTTGGACTTGACCGCTCAGTGAGGCAAGTCCGGCATGCTCGCACTGGATGTTGGGCACTCAACATCTCTCCGCAATCACTTCGAAACGAGGGTTCTTAACGCCGTCCAATTTCGTGAAACGTGGTTGTGCATGGCAAAAGATATTTTTGGTGAGTTGGCAAAAAGCCATTGCCTCGTCTGAATACCGCGTCTACGATAAAGCAACACATGAAATGGAGTTTTGCAATGCAAAACATTGAAGACGAAGCGCTCCCCGTCAAACGTAATGACTCGTCGTCGCTGCGGAAGGCCTTGGGAATCCTGGGTGCACTGACGGGGCCCACAGCCTCAGGTCATGGTGCCTCCCTGAGTGAGCTTTCATTGGTCCTTGGGATGAACAAGAGCACTCTTCTTCGCCTCCTTGAACCCTTGCGGGATGTCCAGCTTGTAGAGCAGAACCGTGACGGCCGATACCGTCTCGGCGTCATGGCGGTCACCCTGGGCGGCGCATACCTTTCCGGACTGGATCTGCGAGAGCAAGCGAGGCCCATACTGGAGCGCCTGGCTGCAAAGACCGGCGAGACCGTTCATCTGCTTGTCTATGGAGAAGGCCAGGTGACATACATCGAAAAAATTGCTGGCCCGTCATCTATTCAGATGGCGTCCAGAGTCGGAGACCGGGCACCGGCATATTGCACGGCCTCCGGAAAAACATTCCTTGCCTATCTACCCTTCAGCGAATTCGAGGCTGTGGTGGCCGCCGGCATGCCCGCGCGGACGCCGCACACGATTACAACTCCAACGCGTCTCCTGGACGAGCTCGAAGCCATCAGGGAAGCCGGGTACGCGGTCGATGACATCGAGAATGAACTCGACATCCGCTGTGTCAGCGCGCCCGTTTTCGACCACAACGGTCACATAGTGGCCGCCATCAGCGCCTCCGGACCGGAGACCCGGATTCACGGCACCATCGTTGCGGCAGTGGCCCGCGCTGTACGCAACGGTGCCGATGATCTCTCCTTGCGCCTAGGTGCTCCCCAACCGCTAGTCCCCGTTCACGCCAATATCGATCCAGAACAAGAGGCAACAAAATGAAAGTTTCCAAGCGATTCAGAGGCATCACAGCAGCGCTGACGGTGGCCGCCGCGACACTGGCAGTTTCGGCATGCACACCCATCGCAGGCGGCGGCCCGGGTGCCGCCGGGGGCGATTCCACGTCAGCACTGGCACAGATCCAGCAGCGGGGCACCCTGAAGGTTGCCGACTGCCTCAGTTTCGCGCCCTTCGGATTCAAAAACGACCAGGGACAGCCTGACGGCTACGACATTGACATCGCCAATGCCATGGCAAAGGATCTCGGGGTCAAGCTTGAGGTGACGGACACGACCTCAGCCAACCGCATCCCGAACCTCCAGACCGGCAAAGTCGACTTGGTGATCTGCAACTTCACCCGCAACGGTGAACGCGCAAAGCAGATCGAGTTCACCGACCCATACGTCGTTGCCAGCCAGGCGCTGCTGGTCAAGAAGGACAGCACGATCAACACCGTCCAGGACCTTGAAGGGAAAACCGTCGCCGCAGTCAAGGGATCCACCAACACCGACGTATTGAAGAAGGTCGGAAGCAGCGCGAAAACCCAGGACTACGACTCCTCCGCGGCTGCCATCCTCGCCGTCCAGCAAGGCCAGGCCGACGCCTTCATCGAGGACACCAACTTCCTGGCCTACCAGGCGAAGCTGGACAACACACTGCGTGTCACCAAAGACCAGCTGGTTCCGCTGGAATACAACGCCATGGGCATCAAGCAGGGCGACCAGGTCTGGCTGAACTGGGTCAACCAGTTCCTCTTCCGCTACAACGCTTCCGGCGAGAACTCCAAGGCCTACCAGGAGCGGTTCGGCGTGAAACAGCAGTACCCGCTGAACCCCCAGTACTGATACCCATGGCACCGAACGGAGGTACCCCGTGTACCAATGGCTAACCGTCTTCAGCTACCTGGAGGAATTCCTGCAGGCGGCACTGCTCACCCTCGAAATCACACTGCTCGCCTTCGCCCTCGCGGTGGTTCTGGCCATCGCGGCCGCGCTCGGGAGGGACTCCCACAGGGCCGTTCTGCGCCTCGTGGCCGGATTCTATGTCGAAGCGATCCGTAACACCCCGGTCCTTCTGCAGATCTTCGTCGCCTACTTCGCCATCCCGGCCATGGGTATCAACCTCACAGCCTTCGCCGCCGGAATAATCGCCTTGGGCGTCAACGTCGGCGCCTATCTTGCCGAGGTGTTCAGGGCCGGCATCTCCTCGGTCCCGACCGGACAGATCGAAGCCGCCGGCATCCTGGGGCTGAACCAGCACACGATCTTCACCAGGGTGGTCCTGCCCCAGGCCCTGCGCAACGTCTACCCTGCTGTGATCAACAACCTGATCCAGATCCTGCTGGGCACATCCCTGCTTTCGGCCATCGCCCTTCCGGAACTGACCGGTACAGCGTTGACCATCAACTCGCGGACACTGATCTTCCTGCCGGTCTTCGGCATGGCACTGGTGCTGTATTTGGTCCTCAGCAACGGACTGTCCTTCATCGGAGCGCTCATCGGACGGGTCGCGTTTAAGCCGGCCCTAGTACTACCCAAGGCAAACCTGGGTGCACGGCTGGTGGCCCGGCGGGCGGCCTCGGCCCGGAAGAAAGAAATGGCCACATGAACCTCTCGCTCCTGATCCCGAGCCTGCCGCTCCTCGTGCAAGGACTGGGTGTGACGCTGGCACTGTCGCTGGCGGCCATCGCCGGCGGCACGCTCCTTGGCCTGGTGGCCGCAACCCTGCGAACGTCCCGGCTGCCGGTGCTCTCCCAGATCGCCCGCCTCTATATTGAGTTCCTGCGCGGATCCCCGCTGCCGATCACCTTGTTCTTCGTCTATTTTGGCGCCGCGTACGCCGGCTACGACATGAACATCTTCGCCGCCTCCGTGGTCGGCATCAGCATCTACCAGGGCGCCTACATCGCCGAAATCATCCGCGGCGGCATCGAAGCCGTTCCCAAGGGCCAATGGGAGGCCTCCAGGATTCTGGGGCTGTCGACGAGCCAGACCTTCCTCTCGGTGGTCCTGCCCCAGACCCGCCGCATATCCCTTCCCCCCCTGGTCGGGCAGTACATTGCGCTGATCAAAGACACCTCGATTGCCTTCGTCATCGGACTGGCAGAGCTCGTCCGCCAGGGCCAGTCCGTGGTCGACAGAATAGGCCAGCCCGTCATCGTCTACCTGGTGATCGCCCTCATGTACTTCATCATCTGTTATCCGCTCTCACGCTGGGTGAGCGGCCTGTCCAAAAGGAGCCAAGCGGCATGACAAACCAAAACGCCGGGACCAGCCCGGTTATCAAACTCTCCGCCGTCACCCCGGTTATCAAACTCTCAGCCGTCACCAAGTCCTTCGGTCCGGCACAGGTCCTTAAGGGGATCGACCTGCACGTCAATGAAGGCGAAGTCCTGACCCTGATCGGAGCGTCAGGCTCGGGCAAGAGCACGGTACTTCGAATCATGAGCGGTCTTGAAACCTCCGACGGAGGGGAAGTCTGGGTCAACTCCGTCCCGCTGCACGATCCGCGCCGGGCCAAGGAAATACGCGGCCATGTCGGTATGGTCTTTCAGCAGTTCAACCTCTTTCCACACCTGACAGCCCTGGGCAACGTCACCCTTGCCCTGGTCAAGGCACGGAAGATGTCCGCCGCGGACGCCAAAGCCAAAGCGATGGCAGCACTGGAGCACGTCGGGCTGACGGAACGCGCGGGCAACTATCCCTCCCAACTCTCAGGTGGACAGCAGCAACGCGTGGCCATCGCCCGCGCCCTCGCCGTGGAGCCGGCCATCATGTTCTTCGACGAGGCCACCTCCGCGCTGGACCCTGAACTCGTGGGCGAAGTCACCGGCGTGATGCGCAACCTCGCCAGTGAAGGAATGACCATGGTCGTGGTCACCCACGAAATGGGCTTCGCCCGCCAGACCGCCGACCGTGTCGTCTTCATGGACCAGGGCGTCATCGCCGAGCAGGGAACCCCGGAGGAAGTGTTCGGCAACCCCCGCAACGACCGGACCAAGCAATTCCTGCACCGCGTCCTCGATGTCTGATCGCCTCTGGACCCAACCGTCCCCGGGTGCGCACCCGTACTACAAGTCCGCCCCGGGGACGGGCGCAGCCCGATCCCCGGGGGGGACCCCCGTGCTCGCCCCCGGAGAGGTATTCTCCCCAGTCATGGTGCTGAAAGAATCCGCACTGGAACACAATCTCGTCGCGATGGCCAAGTACTGCACCGACCATGGCGTCGACATCGCCTGCACGGCAAGACCTCCCTCTCACCGGAACTGACTGCGGCACAGATCAATACCGGGGGCTTGGGGGGTGGGGACCATCCCATCAACGGTGTACCCCGGCGGATTGTTTAGTAGTTTTCAGCGGTCGGGAATCGGTCGCTGAAGTTATGGCGAAGGCGTTCAAAGCGGGCTTCTAGCGCATTGTCCATCGGGTCCTGCCGGCACCGGTCGCATCGAGGGATCGGGTGACCAGATAGAGGCGCTTTAGCGCAGCCTGCTCGGCCGGGAAAATAGCCCCGGGCCTTGACGGCGCGCCGGTACCTGGCGTTCAGTGATTCGATGGCGTTGGTGGAGCAGATGACGCGCAGGATACACCGTTAGTGAGATAGTCCCCCGACAAGTTACTGGCCGGTTACATGTCGGGTAGGGACACCTACAGGAGTACCAAGCCCAGAACGATTCATCGAAATTTGCAGTCATTCAGGGTCTCCTCACCCGCTGGGCGGACTTGCCGTGGAAATGCGTCGCCGTTCAGAGCCATGCGATGCCGTGCCAGTGCCACGATACGCGCCAACAGCCGGGTCGACTCCTCGGGTATCAAGTCCGTCGCCGTCGGGTAGGTTGTTCGAATGAACGCCGCTGCCGAGTATTTCCGCGCCAAACTCCGATTCGAGATCGATGTCATGGATGTTGCCGAGGGGCTCCGCGTCCAGGGCTTTGTGCTCGTCGACACCAGGCGCCGGGAGTCCTGGGATCACGGGCACGTTCCGGGGGCCGTCCACCTGCCCCCGGCGGAAATCCCGATGCGGGCGGCGGAAGTGATCCCGGCCGGCAGCAAAGTGGTGGTTTACTCGTGGGGCCCCGGCTGTATAACCGTGGTCAAAACCAAATCGAAGCTATTGGGGGAGAAATGACCGATCCCGTCTTTGAAGGAGCCGGCAGGTTCCAGTGGGCCCAGTCCTGGGGGCGCGTGGTGGGCCGCCCGAGGAAGTAGCCTTGCACGGCTGTCACGCCGAGAGCGGCGACAGCTGCCAGTTCGTCATTGGTTTCGATCCCTTGGGCGATGAGCGCTGCTCCGAGCTGCTCGGCGAAGCCGACCATGGCCTCACCGAAGGCATGGCGGAGGGTGTCCGTATCGATTCCGGCGATGAGGTTGCGGTCCAGTTTGATGATGTCGGGTTGGAGCTGTCTGATGTGGCGGATCGAGTCGAAGTACGAGCCGGCGTGGTCGATCGCGAGCCGGACTCCGCGCTGCCGCAGGGGTGCCAGCGCGGCGACCAGGGCGGCGGCCTGCTCCGCGGTCAGGGCTTCGGTGAGTTCAAGGACCATGCGGTCAAGGGCCAGCATGGATTCCTCAAGCAAGCCCGGCAGCAGGGGGTCCAAGCAGGTGGTCGGGGAAAGTTTCAGCGCCACGTACAGGTGGGTCGGGAGGTGCTGCGCGGCGGCGAGGGCGGACTCCAAGGACGTGAATTCAAGTTCGCTTCCCAGCTGCGCCTCGGCGGCTTCCGCGAACCAGTAGCCCGCGTTTTCGCTCCCGTCGGTGACGAACCGTGTGAACGCTTCGACGCCGACAACGGAGCCGGTGGAGAGTTCGTAGATCGGCTGAAAAGCGGTCAGCAGCATCCTGCCTTTCAGGACCGCCTCGATCCGCGAGGCGCGCTCCGCCGCTGCCGGAGCCGGAGTTCCGGCCTGCAGCTGAATGGCGGACCCGGCGGCCGGGGGTACCACCTTCGAGGCGCCAGCGGGGAGCCTGGTCTGGGACCTGAGGGAAATCAGGTGTTCGGTCAGTGCTGTTTCCGGGTGCCCGGGATGGGCAGCAACGTGTTCGCGAAGCTGATCCCTGACATGGGTTTGTTCCGGCGCGGGGTCTGTGAGCACTGTGTCGATAATGGCCGAGGCCTGGCGGCGTATCCCCGAAGTGTCACTGCGGCAAGGGCCGCCGGGTGCCGGGTCTGCGGGAGGTTGGCTTTCGGAGCATGCTGGCAAGGACGACGGGTCCATAGACATGGGCTATTCCTTTGTTCCCCGTTCCGGCTGAGCCCGGAACCGGCCCGCCTCTCCCGGAATCCAGGATCCCGGAGGGCGGAAGGCCGTGAACGGATGATACCACGGTACCGACACGTGTGACCTCCATCATCGTTAGGCCATGGAGCCAGCCTGTGCGCCCGACTTCCACGCCCGCTGGGCATGGATCCCGGCAGGGAAGATCCGCAGCGTCCCAGACTCAGAGTGGGACATCGAAGTGTACAGACGCTGCCTGGAGAACCTGCGCGGCGTCCGATGGGGCTCACGACTGCCCCGTCGGCGTCGCCGGCTTCATCACCGCGATTCGTAAGAGCCTTCTGCCGATCGTCACCGAGCTCACCGCCAGTCATCCTCACGTGCAGGTCATCGTGAAAGAGCACGAGCCGGACGAAGCCTCGTGCTGCTTGCCGCGGGCGAGGTCGACCTGCACCTACGGCTACAACCTGGCACCGGCCGAATCTGACGCAGCACGCCCAGTGCACATGCCCCGCGCCCGGGACCGCCGCTGGACATGGTCCCAAAATGCCCACTGCACGCCGCGACGACTGGACATGTCCCACGGGAGGCGGCAGCCCCAGGAGCCGCATGCCCAGTTTTCGGAGCCAGCGCTGGACATGTCCCCCGGTAGGCACAAGGCAATATCTGTGTTCATGTTGTTTTCCATTGACAAAGCAACACGATCAAAGATAAAGTCAATCAATTCCACTTCATGTGATGGCTATCACGGAAGCGGCCGGAGGACCTGCAACGAGCATCCGCACTACTGACGCAAGGGAGGGCCAGTGTTCGCCGAAGAACGCCAACAGCTGATTGCGGGGCTCGTCTCCGCCAGCGGCCGGGCCAGCGTCACGGGCCTTGCCGAGCGCTTCAGCATCACCACCGAGACCATCCGCCGGGACCTTGCCGCCCTTGAAGCAGCCGGCAGCGTGCGCCGGGTCCATGGCGGCGCTGTTTCCCCGGACCGCTTCAGCACCACCGAGGAAAGCATCCTGGAGCGGACCGTCCTGCGGCAGCCGGAAAAGACCCGCATCGCAGAGGCCGCCCTGGCGCTGATCCCCCAGGACCACTCCGGCAGCGTCCTGATCGACGCCGGTTCCAGCACGGAGGCCCTCGCGGAGCTGCTGGCCGCACGCGCAGCAGCCGGCGCCGCCCAGGGTTCCCACACGGAGCTTGTCGTCATCACCCACGCACTGCCCATCGCAGTGAAGCTGTCCGGGGAACCCGGCATCGCCCTCCACCTGCTCGGCGGGAGGATCCGCGGACTCACCCAGGCCGCCGTCGGCCAGTCCACGGTGGAAGCGGCACGCCGGATCCGGCCGGACATCGCCTTCATCGGGACCAACGGCATCCACGCAGCCTTCGGGCTGAGCACCCCCGATCCGGAGGAAGCCGCCGTCAAGGCTGCCTTCGTCCAATCAGCGGGCCGCATTGTGGTGCTGGCTGATTCCTCCAAGCTGGACGCGGAAACGCTTGTCCAGTTCGCCTCGCTGAAAGATCTGGACACCTTGATCACTGACACGAAACCAGGCCGGGCCCTGGCCGCCGCGCTTGCCGATGCCGGCGTGGAGGTGGTGGTCGCGTGATCGTCACCCTGACCGCCAACCCGAGCCTGGACCGCACCGTCGCCCTGCCGGGCCCCCTGCTCCGAGGGGAGGTCCAGCGGGCCATCTCCGTCCGGCAGGAATCCGGCGGCAAGGGAGTGAACGTCTCCCGCGCCCTGGTCGCGTCCGGGCTGAAGACCCTCGCCGTACTGCCCGGGTCCGAGGCCGATCCTGTCCTCGCCGGGCTGCGCGACGGCGACGTGCCCTTCGCGGCCCTCCCGATCGGAGAGCCGCTGCGCAGCAACGTGGCGCTGACCGAGCCCGGCGGCGTCACGACGAAAATCAACGAGCCCGGCCCGGTGCTGAGTGAGGACCAGCAGGAGGCGCTGATCGGGCTGCTCCTGGACCACTCCCGCGGCGCCAGCTGGGTGGTTTTGGCCGGCTCGCTCCCACCAGGAGTGCCCGCCGATTTCTACGCCACCGTCACCCGGCGGCTGCGGTCCATCCATGACGGGACCGATGCGCCGCGCATCGCCGTCGACTCCTCCGGCGAACCGCTCGCCGCCGCAATTTCCGGCGACGCCGCGGGGAAACCGGACCTGTTGAAACCCAATGCCGAGGAACTGGCGGAACTGGCTGCCGCAGCCGGGTTCGCCACCCACAAGACCGCCGAGGAACTCGAAGCGGACCCGGAGGCTGCCGCTGACGCCGCCGCCGCCGTCGTGCGTTCCGGTGTGGGCGCCGTGCTGGCGACCCTCGGCTCCAAGGGTGCGGTGCTGGTGACGGCCGACGGCGCGTGGCTCGCCACGCATCCGCCGGTCAAGGCTGTCAGCACCGTCGGCGCAGGCGATTCCTCGCTGGCCGGCTACCTGCTCGCCTCCAGCGAGGGCGCCGCCCCGGCCGATTGCCTCCGACAGGCGGTGGCCCATGGTGCCGCCGCCGCCTCCCTGCCGGGCTCCACAGTCCCGGCAGTCCACCAAACCACCCCCGATGCCGTAACCATCACGGCCCTCCGGAAGGATCGAAAGTGACTCAGCTCATTACCACCGACCTGGTCGAGCTCGACCAGAACCTGGGCAATTCGCCCGAGGACGTCATCCGGCACCTGGCCGGCAAGGTTGCAGCCAACGGACGCGCCACCGAGGTGGAAGGCCTCTTCGCCGACGCCTTCGCCCGGGAACAGAAGACCGCCACCGGTGTCCCCGGCGGCATCGCGATCCCGCACTGCCGCTCGACGGCGGTCACCGAGCCCACCCTGGCCATGGCACGGCTCTCCCAGCCGGTCGACTTCGGCGCCAAGGACGGCCCCGCGGACCTGGTCTTCTTCATCGCGGCACCCGAAGGCGCGGACCAGGAGCACCTCAAGCTCCTGTCCAAGCTGGCCCGCTCCCTGATCAAGAAGGACTTCACCGCGGCCTTGCGCGCAGCCGGCTCACCGGCGGAAGTCGTGGAGCTGGTCGAGGGCGCGCTGGCGGACAAGCCCGCACCCCACGCCGCCGCGGCTCCCGCCGAAGCGGCAGCACCCGCCGCCGCCGCGGCTGCCGGCGCTGCCGGGGAGACTGGCGTCCGGGGGCCGAGGCGCCTCGTTGCCGTCACGGCGTGCCCCACCGGCATCGCGCACACCTACATGGCGGCCGATTCGCTCGTGGCCGCGGCCAAAGAAGCCGGCGTGGACCTGCAGGTCGAGACCCAGGGTTCCTCGGGCGCCAAAGCGCTGGACCCGGCGGTGATTGCCGCCGCCGACGCCGTCATCTTCGCCGTCGACGTCGACGTCCGCGGCAAGGAACGCTTCGCCGGCATGCCGGTCATCAACGCCCCGGTGAAACGCGGCATCGACGAGCCGGGCAAAATGGTCCAAGAAGCCCTCGCGGCGGCGGACAACCCGAACGCCCGCCGGGTGCCGCACTTCGGTGCCGAGGAGCAGGCCGAGCACGAGGCCCAGGAAAAGGGCGAGCACATCGGCCAAAAGCTCAAGAAGGCCCTGCTCACCGGTGTCAGCTACATGATCCCCTTCGTGGCCGGCGGCGGTCTGCTGATCGCCCTCGGTTTCCTGATGGGCGGCTACCTGATCACCAAGTTCGCGGACACCATCGTGGTGGAAAACAGCATCTTCAACCTGCCCACCCAGTTCCCGGACAATGCCTGGGGCCCGCTCGGCGCCTACCTCGGCGCGGTGCTGTTCAAGATCGGCGCCCTCTCGCTCGGTTTCCTCGTGCCGGCATTGGCCGGTTACATCGCCTACGCGATCGCCGACCGCCCGGGCATCGCCCCCGGCTTCGTGGCCGGTGCGGTGGCCGGATTCATGGGTGCTGGCTTCCTCGGCGGCATCGTCGGCGGCCTGCTCGCCGGTTACATCGCGCACGTTATCGGCCAGATCCAGGTCGCCCGCTGGCTGCGCGGACTGATGCCGGTGGTGATCATCCCGCTGCTTGCGTCCCTCGTGGCGTCCGGCCTGATGTTCGTGATCCTGGGTGGACCCATCACGGCGATCACGGTTGGGCTCAACAGCTGGCTGTCAGGCCTCACCGGGGCCAGCGCCATCGCCCTCGGCGTGATCCTGGGCCTGATGATGTGCTTCGACCTCGGCGGACCCGTCAACAAGGTTGCCTACTCCTTCGCCGTCGCCGGCCTCGGCGCAGCGACCATGACCAACCAGGCGCCGTGGCAGATCATGGCAGCCGTGATGGCCGCGGGAATGGTCCCGCCGCTGGCCATGGCACTCGCCTCGACGGTGCTGAACAGGAAGCTCTTCAGCCTGGCGGAACAGGAAAACGGCAAGGCTGCCTGGCTGCTGGGTGCCTCCTTCATCTCCGAAGGCGCCATCCCCTTCGCCGCTGCGGATCCGCTGCGCGTCATCCCGGCCAGCATGCTCGGCGGCGCCGTGACAGGGGCCATCTCGATGGCGGCCGGGGTGGGGTCGAAGGCCCCGCACGGCGGCATCTTCGTCTTCTTCGCCATCGACAACTTCCTGATGTTCGTCGTCGCCATCCTGGCCGGCACCGTCGTCACTGCGCTGGCCGTGATCGGCCTCAAGCGCTGGGCAGTCAAGAAGACGATTGATACGGTGGAACCGGTTCCCGTAACCGTCTGACCCGGTCCAAGACGACTTTTCCCCAGCTGAATTTCCCGGCTGACCTTCCTTTTTTGATATTCAAGGAGCAGAAATGACCGAACGTAACGCCACCATTGGCAGCCGCGTAGGGCTGCACGCCCGCCCGGCTGCCATCTTTGCCGAGGCTGCAGGCGAGTTCGATCTCGAAATCACCATCGCCCGGCTGGGCGAACCGGAAGACGAAGCCATGGACGCAGCCAGCATCCTGTCGCTGATGAGCCTGGGTGCATCACACGGCGAAGTTGTGGTGCTGCGTGCCGAGGGCGACGGCGCCGACGCCGCCCTCGAGCGGCTCGTGCAGATCCTCGAGACGGATCACGACGCCGAATAGCACTCCCGTAGGGCTTCTGCGGGGCCCGAACAACCGTTAACGAACACAGGATCCCGGCCACCACCGTTGCGGTGTGGCCGGGATCCTGCGTTAACGGTTGTTCCGGGTTGCGGGCGGCTGCGGGCCGGCGTGTCAGGCGGCGTAGGGACCGAACCGGCCCCACGCGACGACGGCGGCCAGGACCAGCAGGACCAGGTTGACCGCGATCATCGGCGTTTCCTTGCGGCGTGCGTGGGTGATCGCCGCGCCGGCCATGATGGCCATGAGACCGATGGCAGCCAGAGGAACCAGTACGGGCAGAACGCCCAGGGCTGCGGGCAGGATCAGGCCTACCGCGGCCAGGACCTCCAGGAGGCCGATGGTCTTGATCATGCCGGGCGAGAAGTCGTCCGTCCAGCCCATCCCCGAGGCGGCGAGCTTCTCCTGCGGCTGGGCGAGCTTCATGGCGCCGGCGGCCAGGAAAGCAGCGGCGAGCACGCCGGCGAGGATCCAAAGGGCGATGTCCATGGTCATTCCAATCCATTGAGGGTTACTTCAATCTTGAAGTTAAACTTACATGCACTTAGTTCACGGTGCAAGTGATTTTGGATCGCCGAAAGTTAAACCGTGAAGTTGTCTGGGCTATGCTTGTGCCATGGAATCTTCTGGGGAGCCCCAGTGGCTGAACAGCGAGGAACGCCAGGCTTGGCTCACCCTCGCGGGGTTGATGATCCGGCTGCCCTCGGCCCTGGACGCGCAGCTGCAGCGCGACGCCGGGCTCAGCCACTTCGAATACCAGGTGCTCGCCGGCCTCTCGGAATCCCCCGAACGCACCCTCCGGATGAGCGAGCTGGCCAACTTCGCCGAATCCGCACTCCCCCGCCTGTCCCAGGTTGTTGGGCGCCTCGAGAAGCGCGGCTGGGTGCGCCGTGCCCCCGATCCCTCAGACGGCCGCATCACCCTGGCCACCCTCACCGCGGACGGTTGGAACAAGGTGGTCCAGACTGCCCCCGGCCATGTCGAAACCGTCCGCGCGCTCGTCTTCGACCCCCTCACCAAGGCACAAACACGTCAGCTGACCGACATCGGCCGGCGCATCATGCGCGCCATCGACCCGGACGACCGCTGCCTGCGCGATATCGGCTAGCGCACGCCCTGGGCGGGGCACGTCACCGCCGGCCCGTCCGGCGATGCGGCGCGAATGACGCCGCCGGAAATGTCGGTAAGCAACCTTAGTAAGTGCTTGTCACAGCACTCCCGCGCCGATAGTTTGGAATTCGCGGCACTACCACCCTGGGGCGCCGCAGATTGAGTACTCGTCCGGAGGAGGCAACCCGTGGCAAGCGTGCAGGAAAGCGTTGAAGTGGAAGACGACACTGCCCGCAGCGCCGGACACCAGCTGCCGAGGTAGCCATGCCCACGAAGAAGAATGCCCCGCGCGGCACCGAGAACCCCAGCATCAAGGACCCGGAACTTTACGAAGCGCTGCTGGAGGACGGGGCATCGCAGCAGAAGGCCGCCCGCATCTCCAACGCCGCCGCGAAGAGGGGCCGCTCCGCCGTGGGCCGGAAAGGCGGCCAGGCGGGCGATTACGAGGACTGGACGGTCCCCCAGCTGAAGGCACGGGCCAAGGAAATCGGGCTCACGGGCTACTCGGCGAAGAAGAAAAGCGAGCTCATTTCCGCGCTCAGGAACTCCTGATCCCGATGGCCGCGGGCCGCACGCCGGGCTCAGGCCTCCTTGCGCGTGCTCTTTGCGGCGGCCTTGGGAGCGGCTTTCGCCACGGTCCTCTTAGCAGTGGCCGTGGCAGCCGTTTTGGCAGGTGTCTTGGCAGCCGCCCCGGCCGCGGCCTTGGCCGGCGCCGACTTGGCGACGGACTTGGCCGGCGCGGACTTGGCGACGGACTTGGCGACCGGCTTGGCGACCGGCTTCGTGACCGGCTCGTCCGCCGCCTTGCCTGCGGCGCCAGCCGGGCCGCCACCGCGCTTCTTCTCGAGGCTCCGCCTGAGCGCCTCCATCAGGTCGATCACTTCGCCGCTGCCGGCCTCGGCCGCCGGGGCGCCGAAGGTTTCCTCGGTGTCCAGGGACTCCCCCTTTTCCAGCTTCGCCTCGATGAGCTGGCGCAGCTGCAGCTGGTAGTCATCAGTGAACTGTTCCGGCTCGAAGTCGGCGGCCATCGAGTCCACCAGCGCGGCGGACATCTCCCGCTCCTGGGCGGAAATCCGGATGGAGGTCTCCAGCGCCGGGAAGCTGGCCTCGCGCACTTCGTCCGCCCACAGCAGGGCCTGCAGCATCAGCACCTCGCCGCGGATCCGCAGCGCCCCCAGCCTGGTCTTGTCGCGCAGCGCAAACTGGACGATCGCCACCCGGTCCGTGTCCTCAAGCGCCTTGCGCAGCAGCACGTAGGCCTTGGGCGATTTGGAGTCGGGCTCCAGGTAGTAGCTCTTCTCGAACATGATGGGATCGAGCTGATCGGCCGGGACGAACTGCACGACGTCGATCTCGTGGCTGCTCTCGGCGGGGATAGCTTTGAGCTCCTCGCGGCTGAGCACCACCGTTCGGCCGTCGTCCTCATAGGCCTTGTCGATGTCCTCGTAGTCCACGATGATGCTGCAGATCTCGCAGCGGCGCTGGTAGCGGATCCGGCCGCCGTCGGCGTTATGGACCTGATGCAGGCTGATGTCGTGGTCCTCGGTGGCCGTGTAGGCCTTGACCGGCACGTTGACCAGCCCGAACGCTATCGCGCCTTTCCAGATGGCTCTCATGGATCAAGTGAACATCACAGCTGCACGGAGGTGAAGCCCCATGCCGGAAAGAGCACCGGCCAGCAGACGGGAACGTGTCCGCGTTGACGGCCGCGAGCTCGTGGTGACCAACCTGGACAAGGTCATGTATCCGGAGACCGGCACCACCAAGGCCGACGTCCTGGCCTACTACGCGGCCGTGGCGCCCGTGCTGATCCCGGCGGCAGCCAACCGGCCCGCCACCCGGAAGCGCTGGGTCCACGGTGTGGGAACCGCCGAGGCGCCCGGCGAAGTGTTCTTCCAGAAAAACCTGGACCATTCGACGCCGGGCTGGGTGCCGCGCGCCTCGATCAAACACAAGGAGCGGACCAACCAGTACCCGCTGGTGAACGATCCCGCCACCCTCGCCTGGCTGGCCCAGACCGCCGCGCTCGAGATCCACGTGCCGCAGTGGCGCGTGGACTCGCATGGAAACGCCATGGCGCCGGACCGGCTGGTATTGGACCTCGACCCGGGCGAGGACGCCGGACTGGCGGAGTGCGCGGAAGTCGCCAAGCTGGCCCGGACCATCCTGCAGGATGTCGGCCTGGACCCGGTGCCGGTAACCAGCGGCAGCAAGGGCATCCATGTCTACGCGTCCCTCGACGGGACGCAGAGTTCGGAGCAGATCTCGGAGTTCGCCCATGAGCTGGCGCGGTCGCTGGAGGCTGACCATCCGGAGCTGGCGGTCAGCGACATGAAGAAGTCGCTCCGCACCGGCAAGGTCCTGGTGGACTGGAGCCAGAACAGTGCCGCAAAGACCACCATCGTCCCCTACTCCCTGCGCGGCCGGCTCCGGCCCATGGTGGCGGCGCCCCGGACCTGGCGCGAGCTCAGCTCCCCGTCCCTGCACCAGCTGGATTACCAGGAGGTCATGACGCGGGTGAAGGCCGGCAAGGATCCCTTCGCCGCCGTTTCGGGCGGAAAGGGAGCCGGAGACGCCGATCCCCGGCTGGCGAACTACCGCACGAAGCGGGACTCGACGGCCACCCCGGAGCCCTTCACAGCGGAGCCCTTCACCGCGGTGCGGCGCCGCGCAGAGACCGACGGCACCCTCCGGGAGACGTTCGTCATCCAGGAACACCACGCCAGCCGGCTGCACTTCGACTTCCGGCTTGAGCGCGACGGCGTCCTGGTGTCCTGGGCGCTGCCCAAAGGCGTCCCCACGTCCAAGACGAAGAACCACCTCGCCGTCCAGACCGAGGACCACCCGATGGACTACGCGGACTTCGAAGGCACCATCCCCAAAGGCCAGTACGGCGCCGGGACGGTCAGCATCTGGGACCGCGGGTATTACGAATGCGAGAAGTGGATCGCGGGCAAGGAGGTCATCGCCACCCTGACCGGACAGGACGACGGCGGTCTCGGCGGCACCCGCAGATTCGCCCTCATCCACACTGGCCAGGCCGACGACCAGTGGCTCATCCATCTGATGGACCCCCTGGGCCCGAAGACGCACCCGGCACCGGCGTCGAAGGACCGCCCCGGAAACGGCACGGCGCGGGAAGCGGCAAAGGGGGAGGAAGCGCAGGCGCAGGAGGGACCGGAGCCAGGTGGTGCCCGGGCCGCCCAGCCCGCCGCGGACTTCACCCCGATGCTGGCGAGCCCGGGAACCACGGCGGACCTGCCGGACAAGGACTGGCAGTTCGAACTCAAGTGGGACGGCGTGCGGTCCCTGGTGGTGGCGGACGCGAAGCAGATCCGCCTGATCAGCCGCAATGGCAACGACGTATCCGCGACGTACCCCGAGCTTACCGGTAGGTCCTGCTGGCCGGAACGGGACTTCATCGCCGACGGCGAGATCATCGCCGTCGGGCCGTCCGGGCGTCCCGACTTCGGGCTGCTCCAGGGGCGGATGAAGCTGACCAAACCCTCCGACGTCGCGAGGGCCCAGCCGTCCACGCCGGTGCGGCTGATGCTGTTCGATCTGCTGTCCGACGGCGGCGAGGACCTCCGGCGTCTGCCGTTGGCGGAGCGCCGCGGCCGGTTGGAGAAGTTCTTTCGGCCCTCCGGCTGCCCGGTGGAGCTCTCCGCGGTGATCGACGGCGACGTCACCCACATCCTGGAAAGCGCCCGGGAGCTGGGGCTTGAGGGTGTGATGGCCAAACGCACGGACGGCCGGTACGTCGGCCAGCGCAGCCGGTCCTGGCTCAAGCTCAAGTTTGAACGCACCCAGGAAGTAGTCGTCGGCGGCTGGCGTCCGGGGAAGGGCGGGCGCAGCCAATCCGTGGGCTCGCTGCTGCTGGGCATCCCGGAGGGGCCGAAACTCCGGTACGTGGGGCGGGTGGGCAGCGGCTTCAGCACGCGGGAACTTGAGGAGCTGAGGCAGCAGCTGGATGCCCTGCCCCGGAAGACCTCGCCCTTTGACGAGGTGCCTGCTGTTGACGCCTCGGACGCCCACTGGGTGAGTGCCACCCTCGTCGGAGAAGTCACCTACGGCGAATGGACCGGCAGCGGCAAACTCCGCCACCCCGTCTGGCGCGGCTGGCGGCTGGACAAGAAACCGGCGGACGTGGCGGTGGAACAGGGTTGAATAGATGCAGGGTTGAACAGACGCCGGGTTGAACAGATGCAGGCCTGAACGGCCGCCGCAGTGTGCCCCACGCGCCCGGAAAGCTGCGGGAGCTAGCGGAAGTCGCTGACCTCCGCGGCGGTGGGGTACGCCGCCTGGGCGCCCTTGCGGGTGGCAGCCATGGCCGCGGACACCGAGGCGTAGCGGGCGGCGTCCACCAGGGAGTCGCCGGCGGCAAGGCGTGCGGCCACCCCGCCGGTGAAGGCGTCGCCGGCGCCGGTGCTGTCCACGGCGTCCACCCGGGTGGGCGCAATCCGCACCACCGGGGTGGCGGAGGTTGAGTCCAGCACTACGGATCCCTGCGAGCCCAGCGTCACCAGCACCTGGTCAAGGGAGTGCGCGGCAAACTGCGCCACGGCGAGTTCCCAATCGGCCTCCGGCGCCTCCGGGGCGGGCATCTCGAAGCCGCCCAGGAATTGCGAGGCCTCGTGGGCGTTGACCAGCAGCACATCCGTCAGCCGCGCCAGCGCCTGCGGAATCTGCGCATACGGCGAGAGGTTCAGCAGCACCCGGGCGCCGGCGTCGTGTCCGGCCTGTGCGGCCGCCTGCACCGTTGCCAGCGGCACCTCCAGACACAGCCCGACGACGGCGGCACCGTCGAAGGCGGCCGGGTCCAGGTGCGCCGGCGCCAGCGTTCCGTTGGCGCCGGCCGCGATGATGATCGAGTTCTCCCCGGCCGCGTCCACGGAAATCACCGCGACGCCGGTGGGCTGGGCCGTGTGCCGGACGCGTGAGACGTCCACGCCCGCCCCGGCCGTGGCGTCCAGCAGCATGGCGCCGTTCGCGTCTTTGCCCACCGCGCCGATCAGCGTGACGGCGCCGCCCAGCCGGACCGCGGCCACGGCCTGGTTGGCGCTCTTACCGCCGGGGTTCACGGCAAAGCCGCTGCCGTGCAGGGTTTCGCCCGGCAGCGGCAGCCGCTCGGTGTAGATGGTCAGGTCCGCGTTCAGCGAGCCCACCACCACAATGCGGCCGGCGTTTGGGGTGTTGGTGGGTGCCTCCATGGTCAGTGCGCAACCTCGGCCTCAACCGGCTTGGGTATCAGCAGCGAGGCGCCCAGGGCCAGCGCCGTGACCACCAGTGCCACGACGACGGTGGCCAGGTAGGAGCCCGCGCCGCCCATGGAGCCCGCGGCCACCAGCACGGCCGGCAGCACCAGGAAGCTCAGCCCGGCACCCAGGTTGAAGGCTCCCGCGTTCATGCCCGGCAGGAATCCGGGGTTGCCTTTGGGCGAGAGCACCACGCCCAGTCCGTTGAGCATGATGTTCGCGGTGCCGGCGTACATGATGCCCAGCAGCACGGTGCCGGTGATCATCAGCCCCAGGCTGTGCAGGCCGAGGAAGCCGATGATGGCCAGGGCCACCAGCGAGCCGATCAGGCCGATGCGTAGTACGCGGGTGTAGCCCAGCACGGGGGCCAGCCGGCCGCTGATGGGGCCAAACACCCAGCCCAGCAGGGCGTACGGGGTCAGGATCAGCAGCGACATCTCCGTGGCGCCGATGCCGAATCCGGGGTCCGCGGCCTGCACAAATGCGGGCACAATGCCGTTGATGACGGCAAAGATGCCGGTCATGGTCAGCGTGGTGGTCAGCAGCGGGGCCCAGGTGGCGCGCTGGCGCAGGTGCGCCACCTCCACCATGGGGTGCTTGGAACGCTTTTCCGTGTTCCAGAACAGCGCAAAGGCGGCGACGGCGACGGCGGCCAGGCCCACGGACCAGGCCAGCGTTCCGGCAGAGAAACCCGCCAGCAGGAAGGCGGCCTGGTTGAGCGCCGTCAGCAGGGCGCCCACGGCCACCACGATGAAGAACACGCCGGCCCAGTCCATTCTGGTGCCCTCGCCCGGCCTGCTTTCGCCGGCCAGCCAGACAATCAGGCCCGTGGCGACGACGGCCAGGGCCGCCATCAGCCAAAAGATGCTGCGGAAGCCGTAGTGCTCGGCAAAGTATCCGCCCACAAAGGAATCGACGCCGGCGATGCCGCCGTTGACGGCGGTGATGAGGCCCATCAGCACGCCGTACTTCTTGGGCTCGCTGACGGCCGAGTGCAGCATGATCAGGCAGAGCGGCACGGTGGGGCCGCTGACGCCCTGGACGATGCGGCCCACAAAGAGCCAGGCGATATCCGGCGCCAGGGCGGAAATCACCGAGCCCACGCCCATCAGGACCATCATGATGACCAGGATCTTCTTGCGGCCCACGATGTCGCTCAGGCGCGGCAGGAACAGCGAGAACAGCGCCGCTGCGGTGAAGAAGGAGGTCTGGGACAGCCCAATGACGGCCTGGTCCGTGTGCAGCTCCCTGCCCATGGTGACCAGGGCGGGGCTGAGCATGGAGGCGTTGAGCTGGAACGCCACGCAGGCGGCCAGCAGGGCCGTCATCAGTGCGACAATATTGGCGGTGCCGGACTTGGTGCCGGACTTGGTGTCGTCCAAGGGCGTGCTCACAGGTCAACCTCGCCGATGCGCACGAGGGCGTCCGTCACAAGGTTCCAGAACTTCGCATGGTCCAGGTCCACGGCCACCCAGGTGTGGCACTCCGCCGGCGGTTCGGTGCGGAAATCGGCCACGGTCATGCCGAGGGTGAGCGTGCCGGTGAGCTCGATGTCCACCGGCACCTTGCGGGTGGTCATGACGCTGGGGTCAATGACGTAGGCCACGGCGCAGGGATCGTGCACCGGCGGGTAGTCGAAGCCCTGGGCGTCCTTGTAGGTCTTGGTGAAGAACTCCATCAGTTCCATCACAAACTTGGCCGGCTTGGTGCCCACGGCCTCGATCTGCGCCACCACCTCGGGGGTGGCGAGCGCCTGGTGGGTCAGGTCCAGGCCCACCATGACCACGGGCCACTTCTCGTTGAAGACGATGTGCGCGGCCTCGGGTCGATCTTGTTGAACTCGGCCACGGCGCTCCAGTTGCCCACGTGGTAGCCGCCGCCCATCAGGACAACTTCCTGCACGCGCTCTACGATGCGCGGTTCCTTGCGGGCCGCCATGGCGATGTTGGTCAGTCCGGCCGTGGGGACCAGCGTCACCGCGCCAGGCTCGTGGGCCATGATCGTTTCAGTGATGAGGTCGACGGCGTGGCGCGGGTCCAGCTCGATGGTGGACTCCGGCAGGGCGGGCCCGTCCATGCCGGAATCACCGTGGATGTCCGGCGCCGTTTCGATGGTGCGCACCAGGGGGCGGCTGCAGCCGGCGGCGAACGGAACGCCGGTGATGCCGGCGATGGTACCCACGGCCAAGGCGTTCCGGGTCACCTTCTCCAGCGTCTGGTTGCCGACGACCGTGGTGACCGCCAGCAGTTCGATGTTCGCGTTGCCATGCGCCAGAAGGAGGGCGACGGCGTCATCGTGGCCGGGATCGCAGTCCAGGATGATCTTGCGCGGTTTTCCGGATGTGCCAGTCATGACCACTCCACGTCTTTGGAGCCTCTGCACGGAGGTATGCAGATCATTCTGACCGCCCCGCGACGTCGCCAACCTCTTCTTCGCGAAAGAGATCGGCGGCGTGCGCGCGGCCGATGGGCTCCGAATGCCGGCTGCGGTCAGCGACGCCGGACGCTCCTCAAGAGCCGGAACGGCGGCCGTTCAGGAGGAGTGCGGCGTGTCCGGCGGGGTGATCCGGTGGACCGCGTTCACCGCGGCCTCCTGGCCCGCCCTGCCCAGCTTCAGTTCGTGTTCCTTGGGATGGCGATGCTTGCCGCTGCCGTCCGGCCACTCGTGCCCCTCGGACGCGGGCGGTGGGACGCGGTGCACCGGTTCGGGGCCAGGAGCATCAGCGATGGACTCCGCCAAATGGCTCGCTACCTCCGGTTCGATCTCTTTTCCGTGGTGATGTTCCGCCATTGCTCTTCCTTTCCGCTGCGCAAATTAACCGCTGTGCACGCTAACGTCTGGGCACATTCACCATGTGCACTACCGCGGTGAAATGAAGTGTTCATCCATGGTAGGTCGGCACGGATGAGTTGTCTGTAGCGGCTACCAGCGGACCTTCTTTTCCGCCGGGCCCTGCTTTCCGCTGACGTGCGTGGGCTTGTGGCTGTGGCCGACGCTTTGTGAACCGGCTCCGCCGCGCGACTTGCTGGCCAGCATTTCCTTTTGAGCATCGGTCAGGCGGGATTTGATGCCCTTCCCCTCCTCCGCCGGCTTGGCATCCGCACCGGATTCGGGTGTGGTCTTGTTGCTTTTTTCGGTGTCTTTGCCGGTCATGGGCTGCTCTCCTCAGTGTGGCTTCTCATCTGCACTCCGCTGGATTCAACCCTAAGCGCATTCCGGACACCCTGGATACCCCTTTTTTCGGGTGCCAAGGCGTCCTCGCCGGCGCGTCCCGGCCGGCCCGGAAGGCGCCGATTCCGGGCAGAACCCGGCTCCGGACGCCGTCGCTGCAGAAAGTTTCGCTGCGGCCCCGCGCACGCCACCGCTTCCCAGCAATGGCGCGGTGAAACCGGGGAAAAAAATTCCGCCGATCGGCCCTGCAGGGGACGGAAACAGTGGATCATACTGCACCGAACTCGGAAAATCCATGGAAATCGCGTAAAATTGATAGCCTGCCCAGAGCGGGGCAGCTACAAGTCGCAAGCAAATGACCTCCATAGGAGTTGCCCAAATGCCCACAGACCGAAGCATGACCGACTCTTCAGCAGGCGTTTTGAACGCCAGCGGAACCAACCAAGTTGCACCCCAGGGTGCGAGAAAACCAAAGCTACTTCGCCGTCGACTCAAAGAGTCAGACGTAAACGTCGTGGACAAGCCGATGCTCAAGAAAGCCCTCGGCGGCACCATCGTCGGTAACACCATGGAATGGTACGACGTCGGCGTGTTCGGCTACCTGATCACCACCATGGGACCGGTGTTCCTGCCCGAGGCTGACAAGTCCGTGCAGACCCTGTTCCTGCTGGGAACCTTCGCCGCCACCTTCATTGCCCGCCCCCTGGGCGGTGTCCTCTTCGGCTGGCTCGGCGACAAGATCGGCCGCCAGAAGGTTCTCGCGACCACGCTGATGATCATGGCGGCCAGCACCTTCGCCGTCGGGCTCCTGCCCGGCTACGCCCAGATCGGCATCTGGGCAGCAGCGCTCCTGGTTGTCCTCAAGCTCGTCCAGGGCTTCTCCACCGGCGGCGAATACGCCGGTGCCACCACGTTCGTGAGTGAGTATGCCCCGGACAAACGCCGCGGCTTCTTCGCCAGCTTCCTGGACATGGGCAGCTACATCGGCTTCGCCATGGGTGCCGCCCTCGTCTCCGCGCTGCAGCTGACGCTGGGTCAGAGCACCATGGAGGAGTGGGGCTGGCGGATCCCGTTCCTGGTTGCAGGCCCGCTGGGCCTGATCGCTATCTACTTCCGGAACAAGATCGAGGAATCCCCCCAGTTCCAGGCGACCCTGGACGCCCAGGAGGAATCTTCCAAGGACGCCACGGCCGGGGATGCCGCCGCGGCCAAGGGCCCGGTGGGCATCGTGAAGGCCTACTGGCGTTCGCTCATCGTTGCCATGATCCTGGTGGCCGCAGCGAATACCGCCGGCTACGCCCTGACGTCCTACATGCCGACGTACCTCACCGAATCCAAGGGGTACGACCCCGTTCACGGCACGCTGCTGACGATCCCGGTGCTGGTCATCATGAGCCTCTGCATTCCGCTGACGGGCAAGCTGTCCGACCGGATCGGCCGCCGGCCCGTCCTCTGGATCGGCGCCATCAGCACCGTGGTGCTCGCGACCCCCGCGTTCCTGCTGATCGGCATCGGCGATATCTGGTCCACGCTGGCCGGGCTCTCGCTCATCGCTTTTCCGGTGACGTTCTACGTGGCGAATCTTGCCTCAGCCCTTCCGGCGCAGTTCCCCACCTCCAGCCGCTACGGGGCCATGGGCATTGCCTACAACTTCGCCGTGGCCATCTTCGGCGGAACCACGCCGTTCATCGTCGCCGCACTGATCGGCGCCACGGGCGACGACATGATGCCCGCCTACTACCTGATGGGGACCTCGCTGATCGGTGCCGTGGCCATCTACTTCCTGAAGGAATCGGCCCAGCGTCCACTGCCGGGCTCCATGCCCAGCGTGGACACGCAGGCCGAGGCCCGCGAGCTCGTTGCCACCCAGGACGAGAACCCGCTGATCGATCTGGAGCACATGGACATGCCGTTCGCTGCTCCGGCGGATGATTCGACGACGGCCCGCGAAACCGAAAAAGTTCCGGCCCCGGCCTGAGCTTGCCCCCTCTGGCAGCCCGGTCCGGATCATCCTGATCCGGACCGACTAGTTCAGACTTCATAGTTCAGCCCCGCCCGTTGAGGCCTGCCTTGCGTGCTTCACCCCTTGGGGAAGCACTTCAAGGCAGGCCTTAGGCGCGTCCGGAAGCAACCCGTGAGGCAGCCCGCGATAGGAAATGGAGGCACCCCGTGCAGTCCCTCAGACGGCACCTCCGGAGCCTGCACAGCCTGGCGCCGGCCAACAAGGACCATGTCTCAGCGGTGCGCGTGGCCGTCAGCGTGGCCGTCCCGTCCCTCGCGCTCCTCGTCGCGGGCCGCCCGGACCTCATCATCTACGCGGTATTCGGCGCCCTGACCGGCATGTACGGCCGGGCCGAGCCCCATCAGCTGCGGTTCAAGCACCAGGGCCAGGCCGCCTTCCTGCTGGTGGGCGGGCTGGCCGTCGGCGTCTTCCTCTCGATAAACCATGTCCAATCCTGGGTGCTCGTAGTCACCGAAGCATTGCTGGCCGCGGCAGGGTCCGTGTTCGCAGACAAGGTCGCCCTGAAGCCCAACGGCCCGTTCTTCGGTATTCTGGCCCTGGGCGCCTGCGCCTCCATTCCCACAACCGTCCACTGGCACACAGCGGTCCTGATCGGCGCGCTGTCCGCTCTCTTTTCCATGATGGTTGGCTTTGGCGGCTGGATGCGAGGCCGCGTCTGGGAGCGCGGCGCCGAACGCGATGTCCCGCCGCTGCTCGGGGCCCGACGCCGGGCAGCCCGGATTCATGCGGCCCGCTATCTCGCCGCGGTCGGGGCGGCCGGATCCATCGGGGTCCTCAGCGGAAGCGGGCACCCGCACTGGGCCATGGCCGCCGCGGCAGTGCCCCTGGCAGGGGCGGACATGCCCAGCAGCGTCTACCGCGGCCTGCACCGGATCGTCGGGACCCTGGTGGGACTCGTCGTGGTTTCCCTGGTGCTGTTTCCCTGGGCGCTCTCTCCCCTGCGTGCCTTCCCCGGCCACGAGACCGCTGTCCTGGCACTGCTCGTGATTGTCCTGCAGTTCACCACGGAGCTGTTCATGACCAGGCACTATGGGCTGGCCATGGTGTCCTTCACGCCAGTGATCCTGCTGATGACCCAGCTCGCAGCCCCCGCAGACCCCCGGATGCTGGTAACTGAACGCGCCGTCGAGACTCTGCTTGGCGCCGGCATCGGCATCCTCGTTGTTGTCCTGATACGCCGGCGGCGGTGAGACGCTACTTCGCCCGGCGCGGCGGCCCGGCCAGAAGCCGGGAGGGCAGGATCCTCGCGGCCGCGGCGAGCAGCTTGTAACGCCTGGTCGGGATCGAGACGGCCTTGCCTTTGTCGTTGTCGGCCAGGCCTTCGCGCGCCACGCGTTCCGCCTGCAGCCACATCCAGCGCGGAGCCACCGCCGTGTCCATGCCCATGCGGTCGTGGAACTCGGTGTGCGTGAAGCCGGGGCACACCGCCGTGACCTTCACGCCGCGCTTGGCATAGGCAAGGTTGGCGCCGCGGGAGAAGCTCAGCAGCCAGGCCTTCGCGGCGGAGTATGTTCCCCGGGGCAGGAATGCCGCCACACTGGCCACGTTGATGATCCTGCCGGACCTGCGCTCCAGCATTCCCTGCAGCGCGGCATGGCTGAGTTCCATGGCGGTTTCAACGTGCAGCTTGAGATGCCTCTTCTCGTCGGCAATATCGTTTTCCTCGAAGGAACGCAGCAAACCGATCCCCGCGTTGTTGACCAGGATCTCCACCGGCCGTGAAGGATCAGATAGCCGTGCGACGGCGGCGGCCACGCCGGCGTCGTCCGCCAGGTCGGCGGCCAGCACTTCGGCGCGGACACTGTAGCGCCGCTCCAGGTCCTCCGCCTTGGCCTGGAGCCTGGCGGCGTCGCGGGCAACCAGCACCACGTGGTGCCCCTGCTCGGCGAGCTGGCGGGCGAACTCCGCCCCGATGCCGGCGGTGGCGCCGGTGATCAGGGCAGTGGTGCCAGGGTGCTGCTCGGCGGTCGGCGTCATAGCGACAGCTTAGGCGAGCCACGGACGTGCACGGAACCTCGATCAGGCTCCCGGCGGGGGCTGCTCCGGCCAGTCGACGCACTGGTTGTAGGAGTCGTGTTTGCGGAGGTACCGGTACATGAACGGACAGTTCGGGATGATCCGTTTGCCGGACGCCACCACGTCATCCAAGGCGAAGTGGGCCAGCACTTTGCCGAGCCCCTGGCCCTGGAACTGTTCCGCTGTGTCGGTGCGGATGAAGTCGACATGGCCTGGTTCGTCGATGTAACGAATCTCGACTGCCAGCTTGCCGCCGACGTGTAGCTCGTAGCGGTGCAGGGCATCGTTTCGGGTGGTGGAGACGTCCGGGCGGAACGTGTCTTCAGTGGTTGCCGAGTTCTCCGTCATGGTTCGACATTGGCACTTAAACGCGGGCGTGGCAATGGCCCGTCCCATCCGTCAGCGGATGCCTCCCGGCCGTCGCGCGGCGGCGGGGCGGGAGCGCGCCGGGAGGGCCGACGTCGGACGATCTTCGAGTCTGCGGATGAGCACCAGCAGCATAACGACAACCAGCAGCACCAGCGGCACGTCGAGCAACTGTGCGATTAAGCAAATGCTTGAATATTCAACTTTTCAAGGGTATGTTGGTTGTAGCTTCAAGTACTGCATAGTCACTCGACAGAACAGAATCTGATGAAAAACCTCCTCGCCCGCATCTTTGGAAAGAAGACCCCCATGACGAACATCACCATCATCGGCAACGGAAACATGGCCCGGGGCATCGCCACCCGCGCCCTCGCGGCAAACCAGACCGTAGAGATCCTCGGCCAGGAAGCCGTTAAGGCCCAGGCCCTGGCCAACGAGCTGGGCGCAGGCGTCTCCTTCGGCACCACCGCCGACACCCCGCAGGGCAACATCGTGGTCCTGGCCGTCCCCTTCGATGCCGCCAAGTCCGTGGTCAGCGCCTACGGCGAAGCCCTGGCCGGAAAGACAATCGTGGACATCACCAACCCGGTGAACTTCGAAACCTTCGACTCACTGGTGGTGGAGGCAGGCACGTCCGCCGCCGAGGAAATCGCCAAGCTTGCCCCGGCCAGCGCAAACGTGGTCAAGGCCTTCAACACCACCTTCGCGGGCACCCTTGTCGCCGGCGAGTCCGGCGGCCAGCCGCTGGATGTCTTCATCGCCGGAGACGACGCCGACGCCACCAATGCAGTCAGCAGCTTCGTCAGCGACGCAGGCATGCGCCCCCTGGTGGTCGGACCGCTCAAGCGCGCCGGGGAACTCGAAGGCTTCCAGTTTGTCCTGATGACACTCCAGGCCAACCCCGAGTTCTCCGACTTCAACTGGGACACCGGACTCAAGGTCACCAACTAGATGCAACCCACCAACATCCCGCCTGTGGTGGCGACCGCCGGATCATCTGACCCGGCGCAGCCACTGGTGGTGCTGCTGCACGGCCGGGGCTCAAACGAACGTGAGATTATCGGCCTCGCCGACCAGTTGCCATCCGGTCCCGCCTATGCCGCGGTACGGGCGCCGATTGCCGAAGGCGGCGGCTATGCGTGGTTCGCCAACCGCGGCATTGGCCGCCCCGTCGCGGAGTCGCTAACCGATACCATGGCCTGGTTCCGGACCTGGCTTGACGCAGCGGCCCCCGCCGGCCGGCCGGTGGTGCTGGTCGGTTTCAGCGGGGGCGCGGCCTTCGCGGGCGGCCTGCTGCTTGCGGACCCGCACCGCTTTGCCGGCGCGGCGATTCTGTACGGCACCCTGCCGTTCGACGCCGGCGTGCCCGTCACGCCTGCCCGGTTGGCCGGTGTTCCGGTATTCGTCGCTCAGGGTGATCAGGACAGAGTTATCCCGCAGGAGCTGCTGCAGCGCACCTGGCAGTACCTGCTCGCGGAATCCGCTGCATCTGCCTACGGCCGCCGCGATCCCGGCGGGCACGGAATTACCGGCCAGACCCTGGCCGAGCTCGGCGGCTGGATCCACGAGCGGCTTGTTCCTCGCCCGGCCGGAGGCGAGTAGCCCCGCAAATGACCCTGACGAGGAATCGGAAAGGCGCACCCGAGTATTCACGGCTCCTGCCCGAGCTCCGGGAGAGCACCCTTCGGAAGCTGAGGGAGCCCGTCCCTGCCGAACCGGCTGACACCGCCGGGGAGGCTGCCGGGCCTACCGCGTGCCACTCGGAGTGGGCAACGATTCGGCGACGAATGTCTGGCGAGACTGTCCGCTCGGTGCTAACCCACTAATAATGTGGAAATGGCCGCCCCTTGCAGACACCCAGAATTCGATCGCGGCCGGCGATCTTCGGTGTTCATTGCGGTCAGCGCCATCCTGGTAGCTGGCGCTGCCTCCGGATGCGCTCCCTCCTCGGGGAGCGGAGAACCCCCTTGTTTCCCGCCCGCCTTTTCAGTGAACCCGTCCAGCGCTAAACCCGGCGACAAGGTGACGGTCACAGCGCCGGACGCTGACTGCAATCCCCGCTACGGCGGGAACGCCCGCATCCAAGTGACTGTCACCGATGCGACGAGCGTCGAGGTCGTCAACACCACGGCCCCGATGAATGACGCGGGCGGCTTCATTTACAGCTTTGAGGTCCCAGCTCAGACGGCCGCCGGCGACGCGGCTGTCACGGCCATCCCATACAACATCGACTGGTGCGATGACACGGGCAAGAACAACCGCGCCGATGGGGCAGCTGTCCCTCTGCATCGGGCATCGTGTGTCATGCCGATGAAGCCACTTAGCATCACCCGTTAAGCGCGGCCGGCAGGGCCGGGTTCGCCTCGTCCGGTTTCCGAGCCGGCACCGTCGAACGCGGTCGGCGCATACTCGCTCCACCGCCGGCGGCCAACCGGGTAGCGTTCGCTGTACCCGCCCGCCGCGGGCGTGAGCACCAGCGGCTGCATCCTGCAGCACCCCGCCGTGGACCATGACTCCTGGCTACCCGGTCAGCACAAATGTCGGGGACGCTGCCCCGCAACGCCGCGGCGTGACCCGCACCGCCTGCTGCACATCCCTTCCACCTCTGACCCGACGGCCCGGTTCCTCCGGCGCCGACTGCCGATCAGCCGCGTCCCCTCTGGGGCGAAACACTGCCGGTGGCCGCCGCCGTCAGGGAGCAGACCGGAGAGGCCGGGGCCGACGTCGGATTCCACCGCGCCGGCGTCGAGGCCGTGTTCAAGACGCTGCTTGGTGTGCTGCGCCCCGGCGGGCGCCTGCTGCTCCGCTCCGGGGGCACTTTGACGCGGTCCGGCGTCGAAATGGACGACGACGGACCGGCGTTTCGTGTCAAAGTGCCCCCGGACCGCGCTACCGGAGGCGCCGCGGGCGCTATTTGGCGAGGGGACCCGGACGCGGGCCGCCCGGGCTGTTCCGCGGATCGTCCACGCGCCCGACTTGGCCCGGCAGCGAATCCCCTTGCGAAAATACCCCCAAGGGGTATAATTGTCGGTGTTGTCAGTGAATTGGTATGTCCAGGCCGGTGCAGCACGCCCGCCGTCACAGCCGTTCAACCCCAGCGCCCATCACCTTCTTCTACAAGAAAATGGAAACTGACATGTGTGGATCTGAATCCCGGAAAGAATTACCGCTGGCCTCCACCGCGTCCGGCTGCAGTTGCTGCTCGACGCAGGTCCCGCAAGAATCCGTGACCACCGCCGGAGCCGCCGAATACGCCCTCGAGGGCCTCACCTGCGGACACTGCGTGGAAACGGTCCGGACGGCCGTCGCGGCAGTGGACGGCGTCAACGCCGCCTCCGTTGAGCTCGTGGCGGGCGGCCGTTCACGCCTGGTTGTTTCCGGATCCGCCGCTGACGCTGCGGTCCGTGACGCTGTCACCACCGCCGGGTACAGCCTAGTCTCCCGCTAGTCCGGTCCCGCCGGCTGCGGATGATCTCTTCGGCCGTCCGCAGCATCCTCAAGGAGGAACCATGGAAGACCACACCCCGCACAGCAACCACCGCGGGCACGCCCCGGTGTCCGAATCCGACCACGCCACCCACGGCCAGGCCATGCCCGCCGGGCGCGCGCAGTCGGCCCTCGATGATGAACACGCGGTCCACCAGCACGGCCAGCACGCCGGGCACAGCACGGCAATGTTCAAGAACAAGTTCTGGCTCAGCCTGCTGCTCTCGGTCCCGGTGGTCTACTTCAGCCCGATGGTTTCGCACCTGACCGGCTACCACATCCCGGTATTTCCGGGAGCGGCCTGGATCCCGCCGGTGCTGGGATCGGTGATCTTCTTCTACGGCGGCCAGCCTTTCCTCAAGGGCGGGCTGAGTGAACTGAAATCCCGCCAGCCGGGCATGATGCTGCTGATCTCCATGGCCATCACGGTCGCATTTGTCGCGTCCTGGATCACCACCCTGGGTATCGGCGGGTTCAACCTGGACTTCTGGTGGGAACTCGCCCTGCTGGTCGTCATCATGCTGCTGGGCCACTGGATCGAAATGCGGGCTCTGGGCTCGGCCCGCGGCGCCCTGGACGCTCTGGCCGAGCTGCTGCCGGACGAGGCCGAACGCGTCACCGCACACGGCACGGAAAAGGTCAGCCTCGCCGACCTGGCCGTGGATGACATCGTGCTGGTCCGCTCCGGCGCGCGCCTGCCGGCCGACGGCGAAATCACCGACGGGCAGGCCGAACTGGACGAGTCGATGATCACCGGCGAATCCAAAACCGTCGCCCGCGGACCCGGCGACAGGGTTGTCGCTGGAACCGTCGCCACCGACAGCGCGCTGCGGGTCAGGGTTGCCGCCGTCGGCCCGGACACCGCCCTGGCCGGCATCCAGCGCCTGGTCGCCGAGGCCCAGGCCTCCTCCTCCAGGGCCCAGGCCCTCGCCGACAAGGCGGCAGCCCTGCTGTTCTACTTCGCCCTGACCGCCGGCATCATCACCTTCATCGCCTGGGTGCTGCTGGGCCACCCGGACGAGGCCGTGATCCGCACCGTCACCGTGCTCGTCATCGCCTGCCCCCACGCCCTGGGGCTGGCGATTCCGCTGGTGATCGCCATCTCCACCGAACAGGCCGCCCGCGCCGGGGTCCTGATCAAGAACCGCATCGCCCTGGAACGCATGCGCACCATCGACGTCGTACTGTTCGACAAGACCGGCACGCTCACCAAGGGCCAGCCCGCACTGACCGGCGTCGCCTCCGCCGGCGAACTGACCGAGGACGAGCTGCTCGCCCTGGCCGCCGCCGTGGAGGCGGACAGCGAACATCCCTCCGCCCGCGCCATCGTCGCCGCGGCCCGGGAGCGCGGCCTGAGCGTTCCCGCCGCCGCCGGCTTCGCGTCGCTGACCGGCCGGGGAGTCGCCGCCGAGGTCGGCGGGTCCACCGTCGCCGTCGGCGGCCCGAACCTGATCGCCGCCGAAGGGCTGCAGATCCCGGCCGGACTGCAGGAGAAAACCCGTCCCTGGATCGACCGGGGCGCGTCCGTGCTCCACGTGGTCCGCGAGGGCCAGGTCATCGGCGCCGTCAGCGTGGAGGACGAGATCCGCCCCGAATCCCGGCAGGCCGTCGCCGCCCTGCAGAACCGCGGCATCAAAGTCGCCATGATCACCGGAGACGCGCAGCAGGTCGCCGACGCCGTCGCGGCGGAACTGAACATCGACGAGGTCTTCGCCCAGGTCCTGCCGCAGGACAAGGACAAAAAGGTCGGCGAACTGCAGGCCCGCGGCCTGAAGACCGCCATGGTGGGCGACGGCGTCAACGACTCCCCCGCGCTGGCCCGCGCGGACGTCGGCATCGCCATCGGCGCCGGCACCGACGTCGCCATGGAATCGGCCGGCGTCGTACTGGCCGGCAACGACCCGCGCGCCGTGCTCTCCATGGTGGACCTGTCCCGTGCCAGCTACCGCAAAATGATCCAGAACCTTCTCTGGGCCACCGGCTACAACATCATCGCCGTGCCCCTGGCCGCGGGCGTGCTGGCCTTCGCCGGTGTGGCAATCTCCCCAGCGGCAGCAGCGGTACTGATGTCCGTCTCCACCATCGTGGTGGCCCTGAACGCCCAGCTGCTGCGCCGGGTGAAACTCAACCCGGAGCAGGTTCGTTGACCCGCGAGTAGCTGCGCGCAGCCCCGGCGAGCCACCCATGCCGATAGCCTTGAAACAACCCGACCCGCAAAGAAGGAGGAACGTCATGACCGCAACACCAGTCGCCCGTGCGTCGGCGTTCCTTCGCCGTGCAGGATTGTTCGCCGCAGTCCTGGCCATCATCGCCGGGATCCTGGGCATGCACGTGATGACCGGAACCCACAGCGGGCATTCCCCGGCCACCGTCACGGCCACCACTACCGGGGCCCACGCGGGTGCCGCGGCAGCTGACGGCCACAACTTTCACCAGTTGTCCGGCACGCCAGGGGCCCACGCGGGCGCCGATAGTCCAGAAGCGGCCGGTTCACCGGCGCAGATGTGCTCCTGCTCCGACAGCGGCACCGGCATGCAGGCCATGACCATGTCCTGTACCCCGTCGGTGAAAACCGGCGCCCTGTCCGCCCCGTGCCCCGGCAGCACCGTCTTCGGCATCATCTCCCAGACAGGGGTGGCCGGCACGCTCCGCGGCGACTGGACTTTTCTTCCCCGGACTCCTTCACCGGGTGAGCTGTCCATCAGCAGGACGTAAAACAGGACACCGCCGGAGCGCCACGCTCCGGCGCACGTCCCGTCCTGATGCGCCCCACACCGGGCCGTCAGCCGCATCGCTGATGCACACCACTCCCCGCGGCGCCCTGCGCCCACCGATTCTTTTGAAGGACCTGATTTTCGATGAACAAGAAGTTTCTGACCCTTTCGACGACCGCCATCGCCGCAGCCATCGCCCTCGCCGGCTGCTCGACCGGATCCGGATCCGCCAGCACGTCCGCGCCCGGTGGTAGCTCCGCCAGCGCCGCCCCGACCGCCAGCGCCCCGGCTGCGGCCGCGGAACACAACGCCGCGGACACCATGTTCACCCGGATGATGATCCCGCACCACGCCCAGGCCGTGGAAATGAGCGACATGATGCTCAAGAAGCAGGGCATCCCGGCCGAGGTGACCGCCCTGGCGACCAAGATCAAGGCGGAGCAGGGCCCTGAGATTGAGAAGATGACCGGCTGGCTCACCAGCTGGAACGAACCCACAATGATGCCCTCCGGCCACAGCATGGGCGGCAGTATGGACGGCATGATGGGCGGGGAGGACCTGAAGAAGCTCGACGCCGCACAGGGCACCGACGCTGCGAGGCTCTTCCTAACCCAGATGATCGCCCACCACGAAGGCGCCGTGAAAATGGCCCAGACCGAAACCACCGGCGGAAGGAACCCGGACGCGGTCCAGCTCAGCAAGGACATCGTCACCTCCCAGCAAGCGGAAATCCAGGACATGAAGGACCTGCTCGCCACCCTCTGACCGGCGTCCTCCGGCACCGGCCCCTCACGGGCCGGTGCCGGACCCCCGCTTCCCTAACCCGCCTTGATCCCTGGAGTTCCCATGCCGTTCCCACCCAAGACCCTGTCACGCGCCGCAACCATGATGACCGGCGCCGCCACGCTCGTCCTGGCCCTTGTCTCCTGCACACCGGCCCCTGACCGGCCAGCGGACACGTCTTCACCCCGGCAGGCCGCCAGCGACCTGCCCAGCACGCACATCCACGGGCTGAGCGTCAGCGGCGACACCAGCCAGGTGCTCCTGGCCACCCACGACGGGCTATTCGACGTCACGAAGAAACCCGCCAGCAAAATCGGCGGCACCAATGACCTGATGGGCTTCACCGGCGGCAAAGACCACGGCGTCTTCTACGCCTCCGGCCACCCCGGAGCAGGCTCGGACCTGCCCAACCCGCTCGGGCTGATCAGATCCGTCGACGGAGGCAAAACCTGGGAACAGCTCTCCCGGCAAGGCGAATCCGACTTCCACGCCCTCACCACCACGAAATCCGGGATCGTCGCCTTCGACGGGACACTCCGCGCCACCCCGGACGGCAAGACCTGGAAAACAGTGGCTGCCGCCTTCGCCCCCGCGGCCCTGGCCGGGCACCCCGACAGCGACACCGTGCTGGCCACCACCCCCGAAGGGATCCGGCGCTCCACCGACGGCGGCAACACCTGGGAACCGGTGAAATCCGGTCCGGTGATTCAGTTCGCCACGTTCGCCAGCCCAGCAGAGGCCGCAGGGGTCGAACCCGACGGGACGGTCCACTACTCCGCCGACGCCGGAGCGACCTGGACCCGGAAGGGCCGGATCGACGGCGAAGTCCAGGCGATCGCCGCCGTGAAGGGCGCCGACGGACACCCGTGGATCTGGGCCGCCACCGCCGACGGGATCGTTGTTTCCACCGACGGCGGCACCACGTTCCGGCCTTCCGACGCCTCCTGACCCATGGACATCGGAGAATTCTTCGCCTCGATGGTGACCTCCGGCGCGCTGGTCATCGCCATCCCCCTGGCCATGACCGCCGGCCTGGTATCTTTCCTCTCACCCTGCGTCCTGCCCCTGGTACCGGGCTATCTGGGCTACGTCTCCGGGCTGACCGACCCGGCCCAGCCGCGCAACCGACGCCGCGTCCTGACCGGTGTCGGGCTGTTCGTGCTGGGTTTCGCGGCCGTGTTCACCCTCTACGGGGCCGCGTTCGGGGCCATCGGGTCCTGGCTGCTGCGCTGGCAGGATGCCCTGATGCGCGGCCTGGGCGTGATGGTGATCCTGATGGGGGCGGCCCTGCTCGGGATGGTGCCCTGGCTGCAGCAGACCCGAAAGATCACCCTCGGCCGCCGGACCGGCCTGGGCGGCGCACCCGTGCTGGGCGTCGTCTTCGGGCTCGGCTGGACCCCTGCATGGGTCCGACACTGAGCGCTGTGCTGTCCCTGAGCGTGACCACCGGCAGCGCCGGCCGCGGGGCACTGCTGGCCTTCGCCTACTGCCTGTGCCTGGGCATCCCGTTCGCCCTGGCGGCCATGGGCCTGGGCTGGGTCAGCTCGGCCCTGGCCTTCGTCCGCCGGCACATCCGGATCGTCAATATCGCGGGCGCCTCCATGCTCATCGTCCTCGGCGTCCTCATGGTCACTGGGGTCTGGGTCTCGTGGATCTACCGGCTGCAGAACCTCTCCGGGACCTTCCTCACGCCCATCTGATACCTGCCGTGCCTGCAGAACCACTGCGCTGGGGAACGATTTTCCCTGAACATCGAACTGAACTGCAGCCTCTTCGTGTGCTCAGGAGCCCCGGTCCGGGTTCCCCGGGCATGTCCCTGTTCAATCGCTTCCTGTTCTTCCTCCCGGGACTGTTTCCCGTGCCGGTCAAACTCATCTGCCCGGCCGGACCGGAGTGTCAGCCGAAGAAACAACAGGGGCAGACGGCGGCCCGCCCCCGGGTCTAGGGTGGCCGTGACGGCCGGCAACCGGCCCGGCCGCCCCATCGCCGGTGACAGGAGCTGCATCATGACCCACCACATCAGCGCAATGCTCGATGCCCATCCGAAAGGTCCGGCCGCGGCCGGGAAGGACAAACTGGCCGAATGCATTGCGGCGTGCCTTGAATGTGCCCAGGCCTGCACCGCGTGCGCCGATGCGTGCCTGGCAGAGGACGTGATCGCCGAGCTAACTGTGTGCATCCGGACCGATCTGGACTGCTCTGATGTCTGCGCCGCGACCGGACACATTCTCTCCCGTCAGACCGGCACCAACGCCGGGATCACCGGCCCGGTGCTCGAGGCCTGCCGGGCAGCCTGCGCCGCCTGCGCCGAGGAGTGCGGGCGGCACGCCGGCATGCACGAGCACTGCAGGATCTGCGCTGAAGCCTGCCGCCGGTGCGAAGCGGCCTGCGCAGCACTTCTCACGGCATCGGCCTGAGCCTACCCAGGGGCCGTCCCCGGTCTTCCTGGCCGCCGGAAACCGGCGTGCAGGACCTCACGCCCCGGACGGGCAGCCGCTTTAGCCGCTGTTCTCCGGGTGACGCTCCCCGTCACCGGGGCCGGGAAGGGCTGCAGCCGGTCATGGTGACCTTCACGAGCCCAAGGACGCGTCGTGGGACCCCAGCCCACCAGCTGCCCAGGCCAGGAGCAACCGGCAAGCTCCTCCGCGGCGACGGCGCTCCGGAAAACCCACCAGCCCGGAACGGTCCGACCAGAAATCCCGCCGGACCGCCAAGGCAGCAACGGAGGTCAGCCTCTGACGTTCGATCCTGAGGATTACAAGGGCTCAACTAGGCGTTGGGCTGTCCTGGTAGGTAATCAACACTATGGCGGAGGCAACGTACTGGACGGCCGGCGGGCGGCCGGATTGTGTATATGGGTTCGGGGCGGATGCCGGAACGGAAGTCACTGCGTGCGTCCCTGACTCGATGGACCACAGGCGGCTTCCTTCGTCTTCCAGCAGCGCCAAGGTGCCGGCGAGCGAGTCATCGAGCATCGTTTGGAGCTCCATCATCGCTTCAGCGATGGTGTAACAACCATCCGTGGCCACGACAAGCGATTGAGTTTTTGTCATTGCATTGGACCTTCCATGCGCCCAGGCGATATTGGCGTGGGCGTGTCTGAACTGTGGCGGGGCATTCAGGAAACTGAAGGGGAAGTCGGCGCATGCATCGAAGCGCGGTGGGAGGGGGCCAGGAGCTAGGCGCCGTCCCGCGGAATTATTGCCGCTTCCCGGGGTGTGAACCTCCAAGAGGAGCCTTTGCTACTCGGAGCGGCCCCCTCGACTTCCCGCGTGCCTTTACGTCCGGCTGATGGAAAGTTGAACGATCGATGGCGTTGGGAAGTGGCCGGCGCTGCTTAGGGCAGCCGCGGAACCGGGCGACCCGTGGACGTCATGGACTAGTCTGCCCGACGCGAACGCCTGCAGGCCCTGAAAAGCTGGGGCCACGACCCGGACCGAATCCCGGTCGCTGAGCCCCGGAACGCCGTGAGCGCAGCCATGAGGGCGGGTCAGAAGTGATTCAGCACCATCAAAGTGAGAAACGGCAGTGGCATGTGAGGGCGAACCGTTTCGTAGGCCCCCGGGGTCAGGCACTGGAGCGGCATGGCTGCTTGGCCCGGGCGGCTGGGCAGCGTGGACCGGGGCGTGGGCGTGCCCGTCATGGCTGGTTGCTTCGAAAGCGTGCGATCCGGCAAGACAGGTCGACGCGACGCCAGCAAGAAGAAGGACTAAAGCGAGCACGGCGGAGAAAATGTGCCCGGACACGCCGCCGCGACGCATCCCGGACTTGCCCGCATGCCAAGCCACATCCGCCCCCTCTGCTCGTGTGAAGCCAGCCTATCCGACTGAACGGGAACGGGTTGTTGGAAAATGGCGTCCCGCAGGAACTTGCCCCGCTCCCCCGTTCAACCTCCGGCAGGATCCCATGGCTGCTCTGGCTCCAACTGAGTCCTTCATCCCTTCACCGACCGTCAGCGCGTTCCATCTGAGACCGTTGACTATCCACTTTTACGCCCTGTGCATTCTTGCCGGAATCGCCTTAGCCCTCTGGCTCGGGTCATGGCGCTGGCAGCAGCGCGGCGGCGGCCCCGGTCAGGTGCTCGACATCTGCAGCTGGGCCATCCCCGCCGGAATCATCGGGGGCTGGATCTATCACGTCATTACCGACCCGGAGCTGCATTTCCTCCCCTGCCGGAACCCCTGGAAGGCCTTCGCCATCTGGACGGCGGTCTGGGCATCTGGGGCGCGATGGCCCTGGGATGCGTCGGCGCCTGGATCGGCTGCCGCAGGTGGGTGTGTCCTTCGTGGCATTCCTCGATGCAGTAGCCCCGGGCGTCCTGTTCGCCCAGGCTCTGGGCCGATGGGGAAACTGGTTCAACAATGAGCTCTACGGGGACGCGTGCACATTGCCGTGGAAGCTCCAGATCCACCAGTTGGACCCCGCCTCCGGGATAGCCGTGATGGACGCTTCCGGGGCGCCAATGGTGTTGGGCTTCTTCCAGCCGACGTTCGTCTACGAATCCTTCTGGTGTGTCATCGCCGGTTTCGCCATCCTCTTCGTGGACTCCCGCATCAGACTCGGCGCGGGAAGCGTGTTCGCCCTCTACATCGCCGGCTATCCGGCCGGACGCTTCGCTTTCGAGCTGATGCGCTCCGACGACGCCAACCTGATACTGGGCCTGCGCGTGAACGCCCGGGTCGCAGCCTTGGTATTTCTGGCGGGGGCGGGTGCCTTCATCGTGCTTTGCCGCCGCCCCGGTCCACGGCTCAGCCCAATGAACAGGAAGCCAGGGCCCGGGGGCACACCGCAAGGAATCTTCACGGCCCGGCTGACAGCTGGTACCGCCGTCGCCTGCGCGCCGGCGACAAACCAGACCTCGGGCCTGGTCAAGTCCTCAGACGGTGGTAAAACCTAGCTTCAAGCTGCTGCCGGACGCCAACCGTTCGGTCCTTGATCCGGGTCAGCTGCGCAAGGTGGGCCTAGATCTGGCGCTCGTGCCAAGCCAGGAGGATCGCAGCCATCAGGCGAGCTGCCGTCCTCATATACACAACCGCTCTCATCGAGAACGGTCCACAATCGGCATCTGGCCAGTGACCCATGCCTCACGCCGATGCCAGCTCCTCTTAGGAACAGCGCGGGGCCAAGCGCAGCCAGGATGGGCCGTTGGGCCTTAGAGATCTGTTAGGCCGATGCCTTCCAATGCAGCATCCCTCCGAACACGGCCACCATTTCCATGGCCGAGTCCGTGAGGAAAAAGTGGCCGTGTCCGGGTATCCCGGCCATGGTCAGGCCAGGCTGTGGACCGGCCGTCCCAGCTTCCGCAAGGGCCACATAATCGAGGGGCCGGGGTGAGCGGCGGTCAGCGGGCAACGGTGAGGACCGTTCCCACGTTGCGGATGTTTGCCCGCACGGCGTCCTCAATGGATCGGTTGAGGCCGGCCAGGTCTGCCATGGTCCAGGCAGGTTCCACGGGGGCGGTTACTTCAACGTTGAGGCGGTGGCCGCTCCACCGCAACCGGACGGTCGAGGCAGCAGGGGCTACCGGTGCGATGGCGGCTTCCGTGCGTTCCAGCAGGTCCGGGTCAACGCCGTCAAGGAGCCGGCGGCCGATGTCCCGGGCAGTCCCCCACAGCAGGACGAAAATTGCGACCGAGATCAGGATGCCGATAATGGGATCCGCCAGCGGGAAGCCAAGCCAGACGCCGATGACGCCCGCGACGACGGCCAGGGAAGTGAAACCGTCGGTCCTGGCGTGAACGCCGTCCGCCACCAGGGCGGCGGATCCGATCTCTTTGCCCACCCGGATCCGGTAGATCGCCACGATCTCGTTGCCGGCGAAACCGATCAGGCCAGCGGCAAGGACCCAACCGAGGTTACTCATCGGCTGCGGCTGGAACAGGCGGATGACCGATTCCACACCAGCCACCACCGCGGAGAGCGCCACCATGGCGACAATGAACAGTCCGGCCAGATCCTCGACCCGGCCGAAACCATACGTATAGGTCCGTGTTGCCGCCCGGCGGCTCAGAACGAACGCCACCCACAACGGAACAGCAGTCAGGGCATCGGAGAAGTTATGGATCGTGTCCGCCAGCAGGGCCACCGAGCCACTGAACAGGAAAACGACCAGCTGCAGCACAGAGGTGACAGCCAATACGACCAGGGAGATCTTCAGTGCCCGGATTCCCTTGACCGACGACTCCATCGCCTCATCCACCGAGTCCGCGGCATCATGGCTGTGGGGAACGAACAGACCGTAAAGGAAACCCTTCAGCCCGCCGGGGTGCTCATGCCCGTGCCCATGATCATGTCCGTGGCTGTGGTCGTGCCCGTGACTGTGCTCCTGCCCGGTCCCCGGCCGGTGATCATGCTCGTGCTCACGTTCGTCGTGGTCACCGGTCTGCCCGGCAGTGCCGTGGTCATGGGTGTGGCTGTCGGCCTGTTTCATGGGTTCTCAGTCTCCGCTGTCGAGTGGTGGTGGCGCGGGGTGCCGCCCAGGGAATGTTCGGCCTGGAAGATTGCATCGGTGACCAGCTGGCGGGCATGTTCGTTCTCCAGCCGGTAGAACACCCTGGTGCCCTCCTGGCGCGTGGACACCATCCGGGCCAGCCGCATCTTCGCAAGATGCTGCGACACTGCGGACTGGGGCTTTCCTACCGCCTCGGCAAGGTCATTGACGGACATTTCGCCCTCCCGCAGCGCCAGGATCAGGCGCACCCGGGTCGCGTCCGCGAGCATTGCAAAAATCTCCACCGCGAGCTCTACGTATCCGCTGTCAGCATTCCGTCCGCACGTCTTATCCGCATCCATACGAATATTATTGCATATGCATACTCAAGGGTTGTCTTCGGAGATACCGCCGGCCCGGACGACGTCACTCACGTGCCCAGCGGTTTTATTCGCCTATGACCTGCGCAAACCCCACCCGAGGGAAGATAATCCGCCCCGGATCCTCGAACTCGGCGTTACGGACCTTCACCCTGCGTCGAAACCCGCTCTCCGCGAGGCCCTTGTGTTTGGAACGTCTGCTCGATGATCTGATGGCCGCGGGCGCTACGAAGCTTGTGCTGGAAAGCGATGAATCTTTGGAACAGGCTGACCGCCGGATCATCGCACAGCACCTGAAGTCTCATAGTGGCGGTGAGACTTTGCCCACGAGGAACCACTTCTGTGGGTCAGTGGCGCCGTGGCGTGGTGCCATCAGAAAGGCGGGGACTGGATCCGCAAGGCCGCTCCACTGGTCCACTGGTCCACTGGTCCACTGGTCCGCTGGTCCAGGACATCGTCGACAGCGACCGTTAAATACCGCGGGCCCGGCTCGTCATACCATCCGGAAGACTGCCAGACCCACTTCTCAGGGCTACTGCCCTTTGCAACACCGATATTACTGCAAAGGAATGTCCCGGAATCACCCTTGTGAGCAACCCGATGCGACTGCGATTTACCGCCAAGGAGGGCTGAAGAGTACCGCGGGCGCTGCCCAAAAGGAGCGAGGCCAGGATCAAAGTCTGATCCTGGCCTCGCTCTCCGCCGGCTGCGGTTTACCGGCAGCGCCGGGCGTCAGCGGGACAGTGTGCGCAGGGCGTTCGCGGCGAAGTCCCGGGCGGCGGTGTCCCACTCGGCCAGCAGGGCCAGCAGGTTCTCGCCGTCGGCGCGGTGGGCGGCGGTCTGCTCTTCCAGCACGGCCAGCACGCCGGTGCGGAGCTCGGTGTTGAAGTTGACCTTGCCGACGTTCATGGCGGCAGCTTTGACCAGTTCCTCCGGCGGAATCCCGGAGGCGCCGTGCAGCACGAGCGGTACGCGGGTCCGCACGGCGATGTCCTGCAGCACGTCCCAGCGGAGCCGGGGCTCCCCCTGGTACTTCCCGTGCACGTTGCCCACGGCCACGGCCAGCAGCTGCGCGCCGGTCCGCGCCACGAAGTCCTCCACCTGCGCGGAGTCCGTGAGGCCGGCGGTGCCTGCTGCAGGTGCGCTGCCTGCAGCGTCGGCTTCGAAGGCGCGGTCCTCGTCCCCGGCGATGCCGCCGAGTTCGGCTTCGATCACGACGTGGGCACGCCCCTGTCCGTCGAGGGCAGTCCGGGCTGCCCGGACCAGCGCAATGTTTTCTTCGTACGGCAGCGACGATCCGTCCACCAGCACGGAGTCCGCCCCCGCGGCGACGGCGGCGGCAATCACGGTGAGGTCGGCGGCGTGGTCCAGCTGGACTGCGATCGGCACGCCGGCGCCGTCGGCGAGCCCGCGAAGGGCGGCGATCAGCCGCAGGCCGTTCGGCGTGGCCGCCGTCTTGGGCGCCACCAGCAGGATGGCGCCACGGCCGGCTTCCTCGGCCGCGGCCACCACGGCGAGGGCCGTGGTGAAGTCGTAGCAGGTGAAGGCCGGCACCGCGGAGCCCTGCTGGAGGGCGCCGCTAACCAGGGTGTCGAGTTGGGTACGCATCAGGCACTCAGGCAGTGCGCTTGGTGGGAGCGATGACCTTGATGACGGCGGAGTCGTCCGCGGCGGCGAGTCCCTGGGCCTGGCCGAGGAGGTAGAGCTGCTCGGCGGCGGCAGCCACGGGGGCGGCGAGGCCGGCGGCGCGGGTGGCCTTGCCGACGATCCCCATGTCCTTGACGAAGATGTCCAGGCGGCTGAGGACCTCGGCGCCGTTTTCCGTGTAGGCCTCCAGGATCCGGGGGCCGCGGTTGGAGAGCATGAACGAACCGGCGGCGCCGGCTTCCAGGGCGGCGAGGGTCTTGGCCTGGTCTAGGCCGAGGGCGTCCGCCAGGGCCATCGCCTCGGCCGCGGCGGCGATGTGGATGCCGCACAGCAGCTGGTTCACGGTCTTGAGGGCCTGGCCGTCGCCTGGCTTGTCGCCGACCACCGTCAGGGTGGAGGCGAGCAGCTCCAGGACCGGGCGTGCGGTTTCCAGGGCGGCCGGATCGGCGCCGACGACGATCAGCAGATCGCCTTCGCCGGCGCGCTTGGGTCCGCCGGAGAGCGGCGCGTCCACCAGGGCCACGCCGAATTCCGCGAGGCGGGCGACGGTGGCCGGAATGGCTTCGGTGCCCACGGTGCTGCCGAGGATCACGACGGCGCCCGGCTTCAGCACGGAGGCGACGCCGTTCTCGCCGAAGAGGACGTCGTCGAGCTGTTCGCCGTTGCGCACGGCGAGCAGCAGGGCGTCGGCGCCGTCGGCGGCTTCCCGGGCGGAGGTGAAGGTCCGGATGCCTGCCTCTTCGGCGAGCGTCAGCCGCGGCTCGGCGATGTCGAAGCCGTGGACGGTCAGCTGGGTGGCAAGGCGGGTGGCCATCGGCAGGCCCATGGCGCCAAGGCCGAGGACGGCGACTGTGTACTGTGCGGTCATGGTTTTCTCCGTTGAAGGCGTGTGTTGGCGATTAGAAGGTGTTGCTGAGTTTGCGGGTGACCTGGGCCAGGGACTCGTCGTCGCCGACGTTTCCGGCGAAGACGATGTACGGGATGCCCTTCGCGGGCCCGTCCACCGGTTCCCAGAGGCTCACGATGCCCGGCAGCATGGGCCCGCGGACGATCCCGTGCCGGATCTCCAGCCCGTGGGCCGCGACGTCCGAGGACGTGATGCCGCCCTTGGCGATGACGAACCGCGGCGGGAAGGCCTTGAGCGTGCGGTTCACGACGGCGACGACGGCGGCCGAGACGGTGCGCGCGATCCGCAGGCTTGCGGCGGCGTCGTCGGTCTTGATCAGCAGGCGGCTGGTGTGGACGATGACGTCGCCGCCGTGAAGGGCGTCGACGACCGTGTCAACGGTCTGGTCCAGGTAGCTGTCCGCGTTTTCGCCGAGCAGTTTCTCGACGTCGATTTCCATGATGCGGGCGGCGCCGTGCTGTTCGGTGAGGACCTTGAGCTGGCGGGTTGTGACGCCCACGTGGGAGCCGACGACGATCAGGCCGCCGGCCTCCGACGGGGTGTTGCCGGCGTAGGCTTCCTCGCCGCTGAGCTCGGAACGGATCTCCTGGCCGATCCGGGCGCGGACGAACGGCGGGCCGACGCGGTAGAGGAGCTTCTTGCCGCGGCGCTCGGCTTCCTCCAGGCCGAGGGCCAGCGCCCGGAGGTCGTTTTCGGTGACGATGTCCGCGACGATCGGGGTGGAGTCCGTGGCGGTCTCGATCGCGTCGGCGATGGCCTTGGCGGAGACGGCCGGGTCCGCGGGGACACCGTCCCGGGCGGCACCGGCGCGGATGATATTCAGGTCCAGGACAATCACCGAGTCCGCGGCGAAGCGGCCCTGGGACTTCTCCTCCACGTACTTGGCCATCTCGGAGTTGGCGAAGCCGAAGCTGGCGTCCTTGGCGAATTCCGTCTCGGCGACGGGGGTGAGCTTGCCGGCGTCGTCACCGGTGCCGCGCGTGTAGTGCACCCCGCCGATGGTGACGCGGCCGGCGTCGGGGAACGCGGGGACGATCACAACGCCGTCGGTTGCCTCGCCGCTGACCGCGGCGACCGTGGCGGCAATGACGTCCGGTTCCAGCGGGTAGTGGCCGCGCAGGGTGGAATCGCTGCGGCTGACGAAGCTCAGGCGCAGCCCGGAACCGGCACCGGCCGGCTCGGCCGCCGCCGCGAGGGCGTTCCGGACGACTTCCTCATTGCGGGCTGCCGCTTCGGCCGGATCCAGGCTGCGGGTGTTCGTGAGCACATAAACGGCGCGGGGGCGTTGGCCGTCGATCTCGTGGGCGAACGCCCAGGCGAAGTCGGCCGGCTCCCATCGGGTCAGCACGGGCAGGTTCGCGACGGACTGCGTACCGGTGGGGTCATCGTCAAGGACCACCAGGATCCGGGGAAAGTCCATGGCCGAGGCGGCCACGCTGTTGGCAACCAGCCCGGCGGGGATCTGTACCTCGGCCGGGTAGGCGGCAAGCACATCTGCTTCAAGGGGCATTTTGCACTCCATTGTGTGTAGATCTGCGGCAGGTCCGCAGTAGAGATATTTGTAAGATGTCTGACATCTTATGTCCCGGTGATAGTGTGTCATAAGGCACAAGGGCGCGCAAGTAGACTATGTCTTCGGGCAGGACGTCATCAAGCAGGACCGAGTCGCTGGACGGGGAATATTGGCTAGAAAATCGTTGGTCGGGGTGGTGGCGGACGAGCTGCTGGACCGGATCATTGCCGGCGAGTTTCCGCCGGGAACAAGTGTCCCCGGCGAGCTCGAGCTGAGCGCGAGGCACGACGTCAGCCGCATGACCGTGCGCGAGGCAATGAAGACCCTGGAGGCCCAGCGAATCCTCAGCGTGGAGCGGGGCCGGGGCACGTTCGTGAACCCGCTGAACCGCTGGGCGTCCCTGGAGGCCGTGCTGCGGGCAGCCTCGGAAGGGAAGAACGATGCTTCCGCGGCCGTCCAGTTGATCGAGCTCCGCCGGATGCTTGAAAGCGGTGCCTGCGAACTGGCCGCGGCCCGGATCGGGGACGCCGACCTCGAGCGTCTCTACGGGCACGTCGAGGCGATGCGGAGCGCCCACGGCAGCAACGACGTCGCGGCTTTTGTGGAGGCAGACCTGGCGTTCCACGACCTCATCCTCAAGGCCTCCGAGAACGTCTTTGCCGCAGTGCTGTTCGAACCCCTGCACCGGATTCTGGAGAAGCGCCGCACCGAAACCTCGAAGGTGCCGGATATCCAGGAGCATGCGATGTGGCACCATCAGCAGATCGCGGACGCCCTGGCTTCACGCGATCCGCACCGCGCCCGCGACGCCATGGACGCACACATGCAGCAGACGCTCGACGACCTCAAGAACTACGTCCTGAAGGAGCATTCGGCCTAGGGCGCGCCACGAACCTGCGGCTGCGCGCAGTGCGTGCTGGCGCGCTGCAGGCCGCGCTCAGGCCAGGGAGAGGAACAGTTTTTCCAGCTCAGCCCGGTCCAGGCTGGGGTCTTCCTGCTGCATGCACTGTTGCAGGCCCGTGGCGATGATGGAGAATCCGGCCTTGTCCAAGGCACTGGAGACGGCCGCCAACTGGGTCACCACGCTCTTGCAGTCGCGGCCCTCCTCGATCATCCGGGTGACGGCAGCAAGCTGGCCCTGGGCACGCCGAAGGCGGTTGATGACGGACTTCATGTCGGCGGGATCGAGTTCCATGGGCACCTCCGGGAGCAGTTGACTTCTTAGCCATCGTATACCCCGGGCAGTATTAGTTATACCCATGGGGGTATAACTGCATGGAACAATGCCGCGGCATACCCTCCCGCCCCCGGCGCGCAAGGGACCTTAGTACCTACCGGCGCCCGGAATATCGGCGTATTGCTGGGAATGTGAACGCCGCCCGTTTCTTCGATTCAGGCGCCGGCCGCCCCGACGCCACAGTCCACACCAAGGGCCACACCGCGGGTGCAGGGAGCGCAGGGCCTTGGAACCGGTACGTCGCCATGGGGGACTCGTTCACCGCGGGGATCGGGGACCCCGAGCCGCGCAGTCCCGGCGGCATGAGGGGCTGGGCGGACCGTATTGCTGAAGAGCTGAGCGAGGGACGGAGGGACTTCGCGTACGCGAACCTCGCCATCAGCGGGCTCGTGATGCGCCAGATCCTAGACCAGCAGCTTGGCCCGGCGATCGAACTGAAGCCCGACCTGGTCACCCTCTCGGCCGGCGGCAACGATCTCGTGTTCCACCGGAGCGATCCGGACCGGCTGGCAGCCACCCTCGACGCCGCTGTGGGCATGCTCAGCGCCACGGGGGCGACCATCGTTCTGTTCACCGGCCCGGACTGGGGGGACACTCCGTTGTTTGGCCATATCCGGGGAAAAGTGGCCGTGTTCAACGAGAACCTCCGGACCATCGCGGCGCGCCATAACGGCGTTATCGCCGATTTGTGGACGCTGCGGCAACTCTCGGATCCGCAGATGTGGGATCCGGACCGCCTGCACTTCTCGCCGATGGGCCACCACACCATCGCGGCAATGGTCCTGGAGACACTGAACGTGCCCCACAGCCTGCTGCCGCTGCAACCCAAGCCCCTGCCGGCCGGTGGCTGGCGGGAAAGCAAGGCAGGCGACGTCGCCTGGCTCACGAACTACCTGCTGCCCTGGATGGTGAGCCGGGTCCGGCAACGGGGCGACGGTGCGCCGCTGGCGGCCAAGCGTCCCCAGCCGGGTCCGGTCGCCGGGTCCGAAAGCGCCGCGCCCGCCCCCCTAGTCCAGCCGCGATCTGTCGGCTAACCTGCAGGAACGGCCCGCAGCCGGGCATCGAAGGCGATCACGAGGAGCGAAGTTGTCTAATCACACTTACAGCATTTCTGAAATTGTCGGAACCTCGAGTGAAGGCGTTGACGCGGCCGTCCGCAATGGGATCACGGAGGCCGCAAAGACCCTGCGCAACCTCGACTGGTTTGAAGTGAAGGAGATCCGCGGCCACCTCGAAAACGGCGAGGTTTCCGACTGGCAGGTGAGGATCAAGCTCGGGTTCCGGCTGGAGCGCTGACGTCCGCGGCCGGGGCGCCGTAGCTGGCCGGCAGCAGCGGCGACCGGCCGATCAGAGGGCCGGGCAGAGAAGGTCCGCACCAGAACATCACAAGGGTCCGGCCCTCCAGCGAAAGAGAGCACGATGTCCGAGATCCGGCCCGGCGGCACCGAAGCGGCCGCCGCGGAGCGCCCCATCATCCCCGAAGTGACGCTCAACAACGGGGTGACCATCCCCCAGTTGGGCTTCGGCGTGTTCCAGGTGCCGCCGGAGGAAACCCAGCGGATCGTCGAGGACGCGCTGGCCGCCGGCTACCGCCATATCGACACGGCCGCCGCCTACCGCAACGAGGCGGCGGTGGGGGCGGCGATTGCCGCCTCCGGAATCCCGCGCGAAGAACTCTTCGTCACCACCAAGCTTCGGAACGGCGAGCAGGGCAACGCGCGCGAGGCCTTCCAGAACAGCCGGAAGGCCCTGGGCCTCGAGGTCATCGACCTCTACCTCATCCACTGGCCGGCGCCCTCACAAGGCCTCTACACCCAAGCCTGGCAGGAAATGGAGCGGCTGTACGCCCAGCAGCAGGTCCGCGCGATCGGTGTTTCAAATTTCCTCAGCGCCCACCTGGACACACTCCTGGGAGCCGCGGAGGTGGTTCCCGCCGTGAACCAGATCGAAATCCACCCCACGTTCCAGCAGCAGGAACTCGCCGCCAGGAGCCGCTCGCTGGGGATCGCCGTCGAGGCCTACAGCCCGCTGGGGCAGGGTGCAGACCTGGCTGAAGATACTGTCACGGCACTGGCCGCCACGTATGGTGCCACGCCGGCTCAGATCGTTCTCGCCTGGCACCTCGGCTCCGGCACCATTGCCATCCCCAAGTCCTCAACGCCGGGCCGCATGCTGGAAAACCTCAAGGCAGCGGCCATCACCCTGACTCCCGCGGAGCTGGCCGCCGTCACAGCGCTGGAGACCGGTTCCCGGATCGGCTCAGACCCCGCCACGGCGTCGCACAGCCAGCTTTAGGACGTCCAGCAAGAGTACCCGCAAGAGAAAGCGAGTAAATCCATGCAGTACACCCGGCTGGGCCGCTCCGGCCTGAAAGTTTCCCGCCTCTGCCTGGGCACCATGAACTTCGGCCCCCAGACCGAGGAAGCGGACGCCCACTCGATCATGGATTCGGCTTTGGAATCCGGCATCAACTTCTTCGACACCGCCAACGTTTACGGCGGCAGCGGCCACCGGGGCTGGACGGAAGAGATCCTGGGCCGCTGGTTCGCCAAGGGCGGCGAGCGCCGCGAACGCACTGTGCTCGGCACCAAGCTCTACGGCACCATGACGGACCGGCCCAATGAGTCCAAGCTCTCCGCCCTGAACATCAGACGGGCCCTGGACGCGAGCCTGAAACGGCTGCAGACCGACCACATCGACCTCTACCAGTTCCACCACGTGGACCGGAAGACCCCGTGGGATGAGATCTGGCAGGCAATCGACGTCGCCGTCCAGCAGGGCAAGATCCTGTACTCGGGCAGCAGCAACTTCGCCGGCTGGCACATTGCCCAGGCGCAGGAGGCAGCCGCGCGACGGCACACGAACGGGCTGGTCAGCGAACAGTCCATCTACAACCTGCTGACCCGCAATGTGGAGCTGGAAGTCATTCCGGCCGCGCAGCAGTATGGGCTGGGCATCCTCCCCTGGTCGCCGCTGCACGGCGGCCTGCTCGGCGGCGTGCTGAAGAAGGAGCGCGACGGCGTCCGCCGCGCCGAGGGCCGCTCCCTCGAAACCCTCAAGACACACGAGAACCAGATCCGGCAGTACGAGGACTTCGCCGGTGAACTGGGGCACGAACCCGGGGACGTGGCCCTGGCCTGGCTGTTGCACCAGCCCGCCGTGACCGCACCGATCGTGGGTCCCCGCACCCGGGACCAGCTCGACGCCGCCATCCGCGCGCTCGATGTGACGCTCGACGCCGATGCGCTCAAGCGGCTCGACGAAATCTTCCCTGGCCACCGGACCGCCCCCGAGGACTATGCCTGGTGAGCCGGGGAATTTCCCCCACCCAGAATGGCCCTTTTTTACTAAGCATGATTAGTATTGATGCAGAAGGATGAAGCGCACCCGGCAACCCGGGTGCCTCCTCAATGAAAGAAGAAGGAACGATAAACATGGGTTTTTTCGCATTTCTGATTCTGGGTCTGATCGCCGGAGCAATCGCTAAGGCAATCCTGCCGGGCCGTCAGGGCGGCGGCATCTTCATGACGCTGCTGCTCGGCGTTGTCGGCGCACTTCTTGGCGGCTGGATTGGCGGACTGCTCTTCCACACGGGCATCAATGAGTTCTTCTCGCTGTCGACGTGGCTGCTGGCCATCGGCGGCGCGATCATCGTCCTGCTCGTTTATGGCATGATCACCAGGCGCTCGGCTCGCTAATAGCGGAGCCTGGCCGACAGCCGGCCCCGGGATTTATCCCGGGGCCGGCTTTTTGCCACACTACAAACTTTAAAGAGCAGGAGTACAGCATGAAAGCCAAACTTCTTTTTGGAACCGGAATGGCCGCGGGCTACGTCCTCGGGTCCCGGTCCGGCCGGGCAGCCTACGAAAAGCTCAAGTCCCGGGCTGCAACCCTCTGGGAGAGCAAGCCTGTCCAGGACAAGCTGACCGCCGCTGGCGAGGCAGTCAAGGAAAAGGCCCCCGAGGTGTCGGAACAGCTCACCGAGGCCGCGCGCCGCGCCGGAACCGTCATCGGTTCCGCCCTCCGCCGCGAGGGCAGCGCTCAGGGGGCTGCCAAGGGGGCTCCGGAAGGCAACATCCCGGCCCACAGCACGCATCCGGAAACAGTCATTCTCGGGACCTCCGCGGCCTTCGCGGCGCCCGATGTCGAGTCGGATCCGGCCCTGAACGACCAGACAGGCCAAGACTGGTCCGACGAGGGCGGAGCCACTGCCGCCGGACCGGCCACCAACGTTGATCCGGACAAGGCTTCCTAGCTACACCAGCCCACCGATGACCACCGTGGCGTCCAGTTCCTCGGAACTGGCCACCCGGGCGGTCAGCCCGTTGCGGAGGAACAAGTCCACCGTCTGCGGCGCCTGACGCCGGCTCGTCTCGATCAGCAGGTGCCCGCCCGGTCCTAGCCATTGCCGCGCCGCGGCGGCCACCCTCCGTTGAACATCAAGCCCGTCCGCACCGCCGTCGAGGGAGACCCGCGGCTCGTGCAGGCGGGCTTCCTGCGGCATGGTCCTGATCCCCGCAGTAGGCACATACGGCGCGTTGACCGCCAGCAGGTCCACCCGCCCGCGCAGCCCCGACGGCAGCGGACCGTACAGATCACCCTCGTGGACCTCCCCTCCGAGGGGGAGGATGTTCCGGCGGGCACAGCTGACCGCAGCCGGGTCGACGTCGGCAGCGTGCAGCTCCAAAGGCCACGCCAGTGCCGCGAGCGCGGTCCCGACGGCCCCCGAACCGCAGCACAGGTCGACGACGGCCGGAAGACCGGCGCCGTCGGACAACTGAAACGGTTGCCGGGATGCCTGCAGGAGCAGCACCCCCTGCCGCACGAGGAACTCGGTGCGGCGGCGGGGAATGAAAACGCCGGCATCCACGTCGATCCGCAGCCCGCAGAACTCCGCCCAGCCGAGGATGTGCTCGAGCGGCAGCCCCGAAACCCTCCGGTCCACGAGGGTTTCGAGTTGCCCCGTCGAGCCGGCGGCTGCGGCCAGCAGCATGGCCTCTTCTTCGGCGAAAACGCAGCCGGCCGCCCGGAGCCTCCCGACAACCGCAGGGTCGGCCACAGTAACTGCAGCGGGGTCGAGCGCAGGGCTCAGGCGGTGATTGGCGGGCTGGGACGCCGGGGATCCCGTCATGGCAACGCCCCTTTCCGCTCCTGGTGCTCGGAATTCCCATGCTACCGAACTGGCAGGATGACACCATTGCATTCGAGTAAGACGGCGGCATCACCGGATCCCATGCAGTCCCTTAAAGCGCGACGCCGGAACCCATCCCGGGTTCCGGCGTCGCGCTTTAAGCGGTGGCTCCTAGACTGCGGCTGCTTCGGCGGCCACGGTTTCCTCCTCTGCCATGGCCTTCCACTCGGCCACGCGGGCCTGGTGGAACGGGGACTTGCGGACCACGGCGTAGGCTCCGCCCAGGATGGCGAACCAGATCGGCGTGACCAGCAGTGCGGTGAAGGTGTCCGGCTGGGTGGTCAGGGCCCAGAGCAGGAACGCGAAGAACGCGAACACCACCCAGACCATGGGGATGCCGCCGGGCATCTTGAACGGTGAGGCCTTGTGCAGTTCGGGGCGGCGCTTCCGGAACACGAGGTAGCTGGCCAGGATGATGGACCAGACGAACATGAAGCAGACGGCGGACACGGTGGTGACCATGTCGAACGCGACGCCGACGTCCTTGCCCGCGTAGAGCAGGGCCACGCCGGCGAGCAGCAGCACGCAGGAGAGGAACAATGCGTTCTGCGGGACCTTGCGGCTGGAGAGGCGGCCGAAGAGCTTGGGGGCGTCGCCGTCGTTGGCGAGGCCGAACACCATCCGCGAGGTGGAATAGATGCCGGAGTTGGCCGAGGACATCGCGGAAGTCAGCACCACGAGGTTCACCACCATGGCCGCCATGCCGAGGCCGGCCAGCGAGAACATGCCGATGAACGGGCTGTGGCCGGCCTGGAACTCGGTCCACGGCGTGACGGACATCAGGATGATCAGGGCGCCCACGTAGAACAGCATCACGCGCAGCGGGATGGCGTTGATGGCGCGGGGCAGGTTGTGCTCCGGGTTCTTCGTTTCGGCCGCGGCGGTGCCCACGAGTTCAATGCCCACGAACGCGAAGACGGCGATCTGGAAGCCGGCCACGAAGCCCATGAATTCCTTGGGGAAGAAGCCGCCGTGGCTCCAGAGGTTCGTGAAGCTGGCGGTGCCGGCGTTGGACTGGAAGCCGGTGAAGATCATCACCAGGCCCACCACAATCAGGGCCACGATGGCCACGATCTTGATGAGCGCGAACCAGAACTCCGTCTCGCCGAATGCCTTCACGGTGGGAAGGTTCAGCAGGAGCAGGATGATGATGGTGGCCACGCCCGGGACCCAGAGCTGGATGCCCGGCCACAGCTCATTCGCGTAGCCGGCGATCGCGATCACGTCCGCCACACCGGTGACCACCCAGCAGAACCAGTAGGTCCAGCCGGTGAAGAAGCCGGCCCAGGGGCCCAGGAGGTCGCCGGCGAAGTCGCTGAAGGACTTGTAGTTCAGGTTGGACAGCAGCAACTGGCCCATGGCCCGCATCACGAAGAACAGCATGAAGCCGATGATCATGTACACGAAGATCACCGACGGGCCGGCCACCGAAATTGTCTTGCCGGAACCCATGAACAGGCCGGTGCCGATGGCGCCGCCGATGGCCAGGAGCTGGATGTGCCGGTTGCTCAGCGAGCGAGCAAGGTGCGGGGGTGATGAAGGCCTCGGGTGTGTTCCGTCGGCAGTAAGGGTCGAACGAACTTCCGTCATATGGATTCTTTCCTGTGTGCGGTGGAGTGCGGCGGAGTGCGCCAAAACGGGCGCCAAAAAAACACCGGTGCCGACGCGTGCAGCAGCGCCGGCGGGCCTCGAGTCACGCATAACTCAGCCGGATCCGGGAGTTTCGTCAGGGATTGTCTAGTCCGCTTCCATTGACCCAGGAGCGGCGATTCAGGGTGGTTGGCGTCGTTGCCAAGGTCACAGCGACAATTGTGAACACCGTCACTCGACAATGTCAAGAGGGTCCACCCGATAAAGATTGGCTGTTTTGTCTTGCGCGCAGCCGGCAAAGCAGCTATTGTTGTGAACCGCGTCACTTACGAGTGATGCGTGCTTATGATCTGCGGCGGGAGAGTCCTGCCGGTACATTCTGCAGGCGCCGTAGGAGCAAATCCTCCCCAGGAATCTCTCAGGCCCATGTACCGCCGCGGCAAGGCAACTCTGGAAAGCAGCACGGCTCCGGCCTTGCTCACCGACGGTGCAAGCGGCGCCCTGTAACAGCAGGGTCTGCGGAATCTCTCAGGTCCACGACAGAGCGGGGAGGAACCCGAATCATCGTGGCACCCTTGGTGCCACCTGAATTATGGAGTTCCTCATGACCGTCCAATCGTCCCCATCCACGTTTGCAGACCGGCATATCGGCGCTCGCCGCCAGGCCGACATCGACACCATGCTCAAGGCTGTCGGCTACGACAGCGTTGATGGCCTGGTGGACACTGCCGTTCCCGACTCGATCCGCCAGGAAACCGCCCTCAGCCTGGACAACGCGCTGAGCGAGGTGCAGGTTCTTGCCGAGCTGCGCCGCCTGGCGTCGAAGAACAAGACCGCCGTGCAGATGATCGGCCAGGGCTACTACGACACCGTCACGCCGCCGGTGATCCGCCGCAACATCCTCGAAGCTCCTGCCTGGTACACCGCTTACACCCCGTACCAGCCGGAAATCTCCCAGGGCCGCCTCGAGGCGCTGCTGAACTTCCAGACCATGGTCCAGGACCTCACCGCGCTGCCCGTGGCCAACGCTTCCCTGCTGGACGAAGCCACGGCCGTGGCCGAGGCTGTGCTGCTGATGCGCCGCGCCAACAAGAACAAATCCGCCGCCAAGGGCAAGACCGTCCTCGACGCCGACGTCCTGCCGCAGACCATCGCGATCGTGAAGGGCCGCGCCGAGGCGCTCGGCTTCGAGGTGGAGGTCGCGGACCTCTCCCAGGGCCTGCCCGACGGCGACATCAACGGCGTGGTGCTGCAGCAGCCGGGCGTTTCCGGCCGGGTTTGGGACCAGTCCGGCGTGATTGCCGCCGCCAAGGAACGCGGCGCGCTGGTCACCGTGGCAGCTGACCTGCTGGCCCTGACCCTGATCACCCCTCCGGGTGAGCAGGGCGCGGACATCGCCGTCGGCACCGCGCAGCGCCTCGGCGTGCCGCTGTTCTTCGGCGGCCCGCACGCGGCCTACATGGCCGTCCGTGAAGGCATGGAGCGCACCCTCCCGGGCCGCATCGTCGGCGTCTCCAAGGACAACACCGGCATCCCCGCCTACCGCCTGGCCCTGCAGACCCGCGAGCAGCACATCCGCCGCGAAAAGGCCACCTCCAACATCTGCACCGCGCAGGCACTGCTGGCCATCGTCTCCTCATTCTACGCCGTCTACCACGGCCCCGAAGGCCTGAAGGCGATCGCCGAGACCGTCCACGGCAACGCACGCACCCTCGCCACCGCGCTGAAGACGGCCGGCCGCGAACTCGTTTCCGAGTCGTTCTTCGACACGATCACCGTCCGGGTCCCGGGCAAGGCCAAGAAGGTCATCGCCGCGGCGGAAGCCCGCGGTATCAACCTGCGCGGCATCGACGCCGACACCGTGGGTGTCTCCATAGACGAGACCACGACGCCGGAGATCCTCTCCGCGGTTGCCGTCGCCTTTGGTGCCGGTCCGGTGAAGGCCGCTGCCGGATTCGAACTGCCCGCAGATGTGGTCCGTTCCTCCGATTTCCTGCAGCACCCGGTGTTCAACACGCACCGCTCCGAAACCCAGCTGCTGCGTTACATCCGCAAGCTGTCCGACCGCGACCTCGCACTGGACCGCACCATGATCCCGCTGGGCTCCTGCACCATGAAGCTGAACGCCACGGCCGAGATGGAGGCCATCTCCTGGCCGGAGTTCGCCTCCATCCACCCGTTCGCCCCGGACTCCCAGACCGAGGGCTGGCGTGAACTGATCGATGGCCTGGAAGCGGACCTCGCGGAGATCACCGGTTACGACCAGGTCTCCATCCAGCCGAACGCCGGTTCCCAGGGCGAGCTCGCCGGCCTGCTGGCCATCCGCGGCTACCACCACTCCCGCGGCGATCAGCACCGCGACATCTGCCTGATCCCGGCCTCGGCCCACGGCACCAACGCCGCCTCGGCCGTGCTGGCAGGCATGAAAGTGGTGGTGGTGGCCACGGCACCTGACGGCACCATCGACCACGCGGACCTCGCAGCGAAGATCGACACCCACAAGGATGCGCTGTCCTGCATCATGATCACCTACCCGTCCACGCACGGCGTGTACGACGCCGATGTGCGCGAGGTCTGCGACTCCGTGCACGCGGCAGGCGGCCAGGTCTACGTGGACGGCGCCAACCTCAACGCGCTGGTGGGCCTGGCCCGGCCCGGCAAGTTCGGCGGCGACGTGTCCCACCTGAACCTGCACAAGACCTTCTGCATCCCGCACGGCGGCGGCGGCCCGGGCGTCGGCCCGGTCGCTGCCAAGGCCCACCTGGCACCCTTCATGCCGGGCGATGCCAACAAGGCCTCGCACGAGGCCGGCGCTTCCGCGCCCGGGACCGGCGTGGCCATCTCCGCGTCACGCTTCGGCTCCGCCGGCGTCCTGCCGATCTCCTGGGCCTACGTGAAGCTCATGGGCGGCCAGGGCCTGACGGAGGCCACCAAGTCCGCGCTGCTGGCGGCGAACTACATCGCGAGCCGGTTGAACGAGTCCTTCCCGGTCCTGTACACCGGTGAAGGCGGACTCGTGGCGCACGAGTGCATCCTGGACCTGCGTGAACTGACCGCCCGCACCGGGGTCACCGCGGAAGACGTGGCCAAGCGCCTCATCGACTACGGCTTCCACGCCCCCACCCTCTCCTTCCCCGTGGCGGGAACGCTGATGGTGGAGCCCACCGAGTCCGAGGATCTCGCCGAGATCGACCGCTTCATCACGGCCATGATCACCATCCGCCAGGAGATCGAGCAGGTCGCCAACGGCGACTTCACCCTGGAGAACTCCCCGCTGCGCAACGCACCGCACACCGCGGCCGCCGTCGTGTCCTCCGCCTGGAACCGCGACTACCCGCGCGAGCAGGCAGCCTTCCCGGTCCATCACCTCAAGCAGGACAAGTACTTCCCGCCCGTGGGCCGCATCGACGGCGCAGCCGGTGACCGCAACCTGGTCTGCTCCTGCCCTCCCCTCGAAGCCTTCGAGGAAAGCACAGCAGCGTTCGAGGACAACACAGCAGCCTTCGAGAACTAAGGATTTACCCGATGACTGAGAACTACACCGCTCTCTACGAAGAGCACAAGAAACTCGGCGCCTCCTTCACCGACTTCGGTGGCTGGCAGATGCCCCTGAAGTACAGCTCCGAGCTAGCCGAACACCACGCGGTGCGCAACGCCGCCGGGCTGTTCGACCTCTCCCACATGGGCGAAGTCTGGGTCACCGGCCCCGAAGCCGGCGCGTTCCTGGACTACGCCCTGGTGGGCAAGCTCTCCGCAATTGCGGACGGCAAGGCCAAGTACTCTCTCATCTGCAACGCCGACGGCGGCATCATCGATGACCTCATCACCTACCGTTTTGGTGACGAGAAGTACCTGGTGGTCCCCAACGCGGGCAACGCACCCACCGTCGGTGCAGCTCTGGCAGAAAGGGCCGATTCCGGCAAAGAGGGTGGCTTCGACGTGACCGTCAAGAACGTCTCCGCGGAGATGTCCCTCGTCGCGGTCCAGGGCCCCAAGGCCGAGGCCATCCTGCTCAAGCTGACCGACGAGGCCCAGCACGCGCTGGTCACCGAGCTGAAGTACTACGCATTCAACGAGCTCACCGTGGCTGGCCATAACGCCGTCCTGGCGCGTACCGGTTACACCGGCGAAGACGGCTTCGAGCTCTTTGTAGCGAACGACGCCGCCGCCCCCCTGTGGGCATCGGTCGCCGAAGCCGGGGCTGAGTTCGGCATTGTCCCGTGCGGTCTCGCCTCACGCGATTCGCTCCGCCTCGAAGCCGGCATGCCGCTCTACGGTAATGAGCTGTCCCTCGAGCGCTCACCGTTCGACGCTGGCCTGGGTCCCGTGGTGGCACTCAAGAGCAAGGAAGGAAACTTCGTGGGCCGCGCCGCCCTGGAAGCAGCCAAGGAAGCCGGTTCCAAGCAGAAGCTGGTCGGCTTGAAGGGCCTGGGCCGCCGCGCCGGCCGCGGGCACTACCCGGTGCTCAAGGACGGTGCAGTGGTTGGCGAAGTCACCTCCGGCCAGCCGTCCCCTACCCTGGGCTACCCGGTGGCCATGGCGTACGTCGACGTCGAGCACGCCGAACCCGGCACCGCCCTGGACATCGATCTGCGCGGCAAGACCGAGCCCTTCGAAGTCGTCGCCCTGCCGTTTTACAAGCGCCAGAAGTAATTCTTCTCCCTTTCGACCCTAAGGAATTGATATGAGCAAGGTAGTTGCTGAACTGAAATACTCCGCCGAGCACGAATGGGTTGCCACCGACGGCGACGGCCCTTCCGTCATCGGCGTCTCCGCCGTGGCGGCCGACGCCCTGGGCGACATCGTGTATGTTGACCTGCCCGAGGTGGGCGCTGCGGTGACGGCTGGTGAGACGTGTGGTGAGATTGAGTCCACCAAGTCCGTTTCGGACCTGTATTCCCCGGTGACGGGCGAGGTCACGGAAGTCAACGACGCCGTCGTTGCTGACCCGGCCGTGGTCAACAGTGACCCCTATGGTGCGGGCTGGCTGTTCAAGGTCGCGGTGGAGTCCGAGGGCCCGCTGCTGTCGGCCGAGGAATACGCGGCCAAGAACGGTGGCGAACTGTGAGCGGCGCACCTGCGGGCACGGTAACGTTCGAGCAGGTCATTTCGCCGAGCCTGGACGCGGCCTTGTCCGATCTGGATCCGGAGATCGCGGCGCAGATCGATGCCGAGCTGACCCGCCAGCGCAACGGCCTGGAGATGATCGCCTCGGAGAACCACACCGCCGCGGCCGTGATGCAGGCGCAGGGTTCCGTGCTGACCAACAAGTATGCCGAGGGCTACCCGGGCAAGCGCTATTACGGCGGCTGCGAGCACGTGGACGTGATCGAGCAGCTGGCCATCGACCGGGTCAAGGCCCTGTTCGGCGCGGAGTACGCGAACGTGCAGCCGCACTCCGGCGCGCAGGCGAACGCCTCCGTGATGCACGCGCTGATCAAGCCCGGCGACACCATCATGGGCCTGAACCTGGCCCACGGCGGGCACCTGACCCACGGCATGAAGATCAACTTCTCCGGCAAGCTCTACAACGTGGTCCCCTACCAGGTCCGCGAAGACACCCACACCATTGACATGGCCGAGGTGGAGCGCCTGGCACTGGAGACCAAGCCGGCGCTGATCGTGGCCGGCTGGTCCGCGTACGCCCGGCAGCTGGACTTCGCCGAGTTCCGCCGGATCGCCGATCTGGTGGGCGCGTACCTGATGGTGGACATGGCGCACTTCGCCGGACTGGTCGCCGCGGGCCTGCACCCCTCCCCGGTCCCTTATGCCCACGTCACCACGTCCACGACGCACAAGACCCTCGCCGGTCCGCGCGGCGGGATCATCCTCTCCAACGATCCCGCGATCGCCAAGAAGATCAACTCGGCCGTGTTCCCGGGCCAGCAGGGCGGCCCGCTGGAGCACGTGATCGCCGGCAAGGCCGTGGCGTTCAAGATCGCCGCGTCCCCTGAGTTCAAGGAACGCCAGGAACGCGTCCTCGCCGGCGCCCGGATCCTCGCCGAACGCCTGGTCCAGGACGACGTCACCGCCAAGGGCATCAACGTGATCTCCGGCGGCACCGACGTGCACCTGGTCCTGGTGGACCTGCGGAACTGTGAGCTCAACGGGCAGCAGGCCGAGGACCGCCTCGCGGACATCGACATCACCGTCAACCGCAACGCCGTCCCGTTCGACTCGCGTCCGCCGATGGTCACCTCCGGGCTGCGGATCGGCACCCCGGCGCTGGCCACCCGCGGCTTCGGCGAGGCAGCCTTCGCGGAGGTTGCGGACATCATCGCCGAGGCACTGACCGCCGACGCCGGCGCGGACCTGTCCGGCCTGCGCACCCGGGTTCAGGCCCTCGCCGCCGCGCACCCGCTCTACCCCTCGGTTGCCAACCTCGCCTGAGGGACGTAATACAGAAGTAG
>NZ_JBEPNP010000017.1:0-101915 GCF_040546335.1 Arthrobacter sp. UYEF20
GTTCTTCAATGAGGCAACGAAGCCATCAACCGGAGGTTTTCAGATGAGGCAACGAATCACTTTTCCCGGAGGTATTGCAATGAGGCAACAGGGAGAGGGAGAGGGAGATACCCGACGGCGTGACGCCAGGAGCCCCTGTCCCTTCGGAGGACCAGGCGTCTGGTCTTCGATCCCGCACAGCGTTAGTCTGGCCTGTAAATTTACCTAGCTTTCACAGAAGCCTGATCCACCCAATCATGTGAGGGGCATCGTGGCCGGATCGCTGCGCAAACGCGCTGAGTTCAGACTTGCGGCTGGTCTTCTGGCCTTGGGCCTGCTTTTGACCGCGTGCCAGTCCGGACCGCCGGAGCCCCCACGGCCGTCCCCCTCGGGCTCACCGGAGCCGTCTCGCTCGGTTTCACCGGAGCCGTCCCGGTCCCAGCAGTCCCCGGCTGGCACCGTGCACTTCACCGCCCAGGGGGATATGGGTGTGGGCTCGGGAGCCAAGAAGGTGCTCGACGTCGTCGCGGGACTCAAGCCTCAGCTGAATCTTGCCCTCGGGGACTTCACCTATGAGGCCGGAATCGAAGAGCAATTCTGCGATATGGTCACGGGCAAACTGGGCACCGAATTTCCTTACCAGCTCGTGACCGGAAACCATGAGAGCGACGGGCGCGAAGGCGACATCCAAAACTTCGTCCGGTGTCTGCCCAACAAGCTGCCCGGGCTGCAGGGGGAATACGGGACACAGTGGTACGCGGACGTCCCGGAAGAAAATCCCGTCGTCCGTTTCATCATGGTCTCGCCCGGCATCGACTTCCGGGACGGGCCCCTCGATTATTCAAAGGACAGCGAACGGTGGCGCTGGACCACCGACGCCCTCGACGCGGCAAAGTCGCAAGGTATCCCTTGGACAGTTGTCGGCATGCATGTCCCCTGCTTCAGCGTGGGCAAATATGACTGCCAGGCCGGCGAGGAATTAACCAATATGCTGATCGAGAAGAAAGTCGACCTGGTGCTGACCGGCCACGACCACGTCTATCAGCGGACACATCAACTGGGCGCTGGTTCCAGCTGTCCAGGCCTCGTGGCGGCCGCCTTCTCCGACGGCTGCGTGGCCGACTCCGACAGCAGCATGGTGCAGGGCGCAGGAACCGTGTTCGCCACCATCGGGGTCGGCGGGGTAGGGCTCTACGACGTCAACAGCACGGATGTGGAAGCCGGCTATTTTGCGACGTGGTCGGGCAGGAACCGGAACCCCTCCTTGGGCACACTTGACGTCACGGCGACAACCGGCGATTTGACCGCCAGGTTCGTTCCCGCCGAGGGCTACAGCCTCACGGACTCGTTCAGTATCCAGCGGAAATAGTGCGGTGCGTGTTCGACGCCGGATGCCCTGAGGACGCCGCCGACTCAATCGTCACGGGCGGATGTCCGGGCGTTCTTGCGGGCCTCTAAGCCGGTACCCACATGCTGATCCAGTCCAGAGAGACGTGGCCCTGGGTTTCGGGAGCAGGACAGATGGGCAGGCAGGACTCGGTCTGCAGGATAAAGTGCATCGGCGTCGAGGGTGCGTCAGTGGTAGTCGCACCGAGGGATCGCCCGTCGAGAAAAAACTCAACCCGTCCCGGGCTCCACTCCGTGGTGGCGACATGCCACGAGCTGACGGACTGGTCCGAGTCAAACTTGTCGAAGGCGTCGGCACCGGACCTTGCAAAATGCACCGCACCGTAAATAATCTTGGCGAGATCTCCTTCAGGAAAGTCGATCTCACCATCCCGCGGCCAGATGCCGCTGTCCGGCCACAGGAGCCACGCCGTCTTGAATCCGGGCATCGGATCAGCCCTGTAGCGCACGGAGTACCGCCCGTACAGGAGGCTGTTGGCACGTGGCGGGTTAGCGCTGGAGTTTGGAATTTTGGGCGTGGGCGCCGCCCCCATGGAGATCCCGTTTTCCGAGCGCAGGAACCAGTCCAAGGCGCCGTTTTGAACGCTGAGCACCTTCGACGGGTAGTAGCCGGATTTGCCGCCACTGACTTGTCCTGCCGTGTCCGGCGTCCCGTCCTTGTAACCCGCGCTCCACCGCTCCTGGTAGAGGGGGCCCGGGAAGGCGCCCAGCGGGACGTCGCCGGCGGAGAAATCCTCCACGAATACATGTTTCCACCCGGGCAGATCCCCGCTCTGTGCCAGATCTGTTGTCCGGATCGGGGCCGGGGTAGGGGTAGGGGTCGGGGTAGCGGTAGGGATCGATCTGAGGGCTGAACCGGGCGCGGCGCTGAAAGGCCGCTCAACCCGAGGAGCGGGGCCGGCCCCGCAACCCAGTAGAACAAGGACGACAGCGGGAACGAGCATTAACCGGGAGTTGCGGAGGCGCCGGGTACTGCTCCGGGCGGCGCCCCCTTGAACGGGTGTCCGCATGCGGTCAGTCTTGCATGTACGGAGCCGGGCAATCAACTGATTTTGTCAGGTATCCGGTGTCCCACGCTGGTCCACGAGGGTCCGGAGTTCGAGAAGTGGATGCTTCAACTAAACCCAAGGTTTCCGAAAGGTGCCGGGACCAGTATTTATCAGGGGGAATTTTACTTAATTGCCTACAATCCACCAGCGAAATAGCTGGGCTCTCGGGTCCATGCTCAGGGGGAAGCTGTGGTTTGGGGCAGCAGACAACGTCATTGAGTGGTGAGGCTGATGTCCATCCCAAATCTCAAACCCAAGTTGCGCCCCCAAACGACGCCGCCCCAGTCTGGCCCATCAGTGAGCGTGGTGATTCCCACCCTCAATGAGGCCATGAATCTTCCCTGGGTGCTTCGCCGGATGCCGACGTATGTCGACGAAGTTGTGATCGTCGACGGCCGTTCCCTGGACAGTACCGTTGACGTCGCCCGGGCGTTGCGCCTGGACGTCGTCGTTGTTGCCGAGCCCCGAGCCGGCAAAGGCAACGCGGTGCGGGCCGGATTCGCCGCGGCGTCAGGCGACATCATCGTCATGCTGGACGGCGACGGCAGCATGGATCCGCAGGAAATCGGCTGGCTGGTGACACCCCTCCAGCACGAATACGATTTCGTCAAGGGCTCGCGCTACGTCACGGGCGGCGGCTCGGATGACCTGACCATCCTGCGGAGCTCGGGCAACCGCATGCTGACGTGGCTGGCCAACGCCGTCCTACACAGCGACTATTCGGATCTCTGCTACGGATACATAGCACTCCGCCGGGAATGCGTTGAGATCCTGGAGCTGCAGTCCGACGGCTTTGAAATCGAGACGGAGCTGATCGTGCGGGCTTCCAGGGCCGGCCTTCGGATCGCCGAGGTCCCCAGCCACGAGCTGTGCCGGATATCCGGGAAGTCAAACCTCCATACCTTCCGGGACGGGTGGCGCGTGCTGCGAACCCTCGCCCGTGAACGTATCAGTTGGGAAGCGCCCACCGCAGGAGCCCGGCCCGAGGCCCTGCGACGGGTGAAATACAAGTATCCGAGTGTCATGTTCCCGCACATCCCTACGGATCCCCAGAGCGTTCTGGGATTGCGGCCAGGGGCCTGAGATGTCCCAGATCGCAGGGTTTCCGACGATTTCTGTAGTTATCTGCTCCTACGCGGAGGAGCGTTGGGATCTGTTAATGGGCGCTCTGGACTCGGTCCGGGCCCAGACTCATCCCCCGCAACAGACGATCGTGGTTGTTGACTACAACATGGATCTTTACAAGCGACTCATCTTCACGGTGTCGGACGTTGTCATCGTCGAAAACAGCGGACCCAAGGGCCTCTCCGGCGCGCGCAACACCGGAGCGGGGGTCGCGAACGCCAGAATAGTGGCCTTCCTCGACGACGACGCCGAAGCCGGCCCGGATTGGCTCGAACGCATGGCTGCCATGTACGACGATCCGGACGTTCTGGCGGTGGGTGGCCGTGTTGAGCCGCTGTGGAAGGCCGGCCGCCCAGGGTACTTCGCTGAAGAACTGGACTGGATCGTCGGCTGCACCTACCGGGGCATGCCCAAGGTCGCTGCTGAGGTCCGCAACGTCATCGGGGCGAACATGTCTTTCCGGGCCGATGTCCTCGACCGCGTCGGGGGGTTCAACACGTCATTGGGCCGCCAGGACGCCGTTCCCCTCGGATGTGAAGAGACCGAGCTCTGCATACGGGCGGTCATGGGCGCCCCTGGCTCCCGGATCGTCTACGAACCCGCGGCTCTCGTGCATCACCATGTTCCCGCGGAGCGTGGCAGCTGGCGGTACATGCTGGCGCGGTCCTGGTCCGAAGGCACCTCCAAGGCACAAGTGAGCCGGATTGTCGGCCACAAGCGCGCCCTTGGCCCTGAACGGCGTTATGTCCGGCAGGTCTTGCCGCGCGCCGTTTTTGCCGGAATCCGTGACTGGATCCGGGGCAAGGACGCCGCAGGCCTGAGCCGGGCGGGCGCAATCATCGCAGTGCTCGCATCCACGGCCTCCGGGTACGTTCGCGGACGCCGCCTGCCGCCGCCTCCTGAAACAAGCGTGGTGTCACAGGACGAGCTGTGGAGAGAAGTCCAGTGATTCAGATGCGCGTACCCCTATACATCGCCGTCCCGAAGATTGCCGTTGCGGCAGTCCTGACGTCAGGAAGATCCCGACATGAGCCAGTCTGAAAGAGACGTCATCCAGCACTCCGGCGCCGCCAGCGGGGCCGGCTTCGACATCCATGGCGTGGTGGGCATTGAGGTGGCACCCGGAACGCCTGGTGAGTCGCAGTTGCGGGACATGCTTGCCCCCTTCCTGGGGAAATCCGTCGCGTCCCGGCGGCTATCCATCAGCGAGCAAATTTCGCCGGTCTCCGGTCAGTCGCATGCGGAAGACTCTTATCGCTTCACTGAGGACTCGCTCTACCTCCCCGGCGACCGCGTCCAGATCATCGAAACGCCGGAAGGCTACCGGATCGAGGGCAGCGGTGAGTTGCTGACCGCGGTGATCCCTTTGCTGGACCGGCTATGCGTCCAGGAAGAGACCGCGATGATCCATGCCGCGGTTGTCGATTTCCGCGGTTCGGGCGTTCTGCTGCCGGCATGGGGCGGAGTCGGGAAAACAAGCACCGTGGCAAAACTTGTTGCCATGCCGGATGTCCGTTTCATGGCGGACGACTGGGCCTTCCTGGGCGCTGGCGGCATGCTCATGGGGTACGCGAAGCCCATGTTCATCAAGCCACACCACCGGGCCATCTACCCCGAACTGTTTCACGGAACACGCAAGCCGTTGGCTCCGGGCTGGCTCACCACCCCCGTGGCCCATCTGGCCACCGCTGTCCACCCCGTGATTGTGCGCTACCCCAAGACTGCCGCTTTCACCAGACGCTGGTCTCCCGAACACCGGATGGTGCACCCGGAACAGGTCTTCGGCCCGGAGCGGATCTCATCAGCGGCACCGGCCCAGCTTGCCATCTTCCTCGAGCGTTTCGACGGGGCGGAAGCACGGCTCGAAGCCCGCAGCGTCGACTGGATGACGTCCCGCATTGTCGGGAACTTCCATTCCGAGCTCCCGATGGTTTCCCGCCGGCTCGTCGAGGCTTTGGGGGCGTCCGGGCTGGTCCCCCTGGCGGAACATTTCGGCGAGAAGGCCGCCGTGGTGCGGCGGGCCCTGGAAGACGTGCCGTGCTCGCTGCTTCGTCTCCCTGTCTCGTGGTCCGCGGACCAGGCCTCAGATTTCGTCGCGAACGTGGTGCGTTCAAAGCTCGACGGGTGAGGTGGGGGACGTGGTCGAACTTGATGTGTCGGTGATCGTTCCGGCGCGAAACGCCGCCGCGTGGCTGGGCGAGTGCCTGGAGTCCATCACCGGTCAGGGTCCGCGCGAGGTCATCGTGGTCGATGGCTGTTCAACCGACGACACGGTCGCGATCGCGCGCTCCTTCGGTGCGCAGGTCATTTCGGATGAGGGCCGGGGCCTGCCTGCAGCACGAATGCTGGGTGTCCAGAGCGCCCACTGCGACGTCGTCACCTTGATAGACGCCGACGTCGTCCTCCCGCCGGGCAGCCTGGAGCGGCTGCTGGGCGAATTCGAAACGGGCGGCTTCGACGGTCTGCAGTTCGGGCTGGCCAGCGAGGCCGACGGGCCCGGCTACTGGGGATCGGCCCTGGCCTGGCACCACAACCACAGCCGGGTGCGGTCATGGTTCGGCGTCTGCGCCACGCTCATACGCCGGGACCTATTGCTTTCGGTCGGATTCGATGACTCCTTCCGCTCCGGCGAGGATGTTGAGTTGCGGATCCGTCTGGAAAAGGCCGGTTATCGGCTTGGAGTGTCCCCCACGACAGTGGTCCGGCACCGGTTTGCCGACACCTTTGACGGGGCGCGGGACCAATGGGAGCAGGACGGCGCCGGAATGGCGCGTACCATCCGCAAACATCCACGCCGTGCAGGCTGGATGGTTGCGCTTCCCCTGCTGGCGACCGTCCGGGGGGTGGGAATGTCCCTTGTTCGCGCACCCCGATACTTGCCGTATTGGCCGGGCTTCTTCCTCTATAACTACCGATCTATGATCGGTGAGATCCTGCGCCCGGCAGGCCAGCCGCTCTCCGTTGGCGGAAACGCGGCTTGGCTGGCCGCTGCCAGGGTGGCCCCCATGCTCACGGGTTTCCTCTTCTGGGCCCTGGTGGCTCTCGTACTTCCCCCCGCCCAAACTGGTTTGGGGTCGGTGGTGATATCGGCGGCACTCCTGACGGTGCAATTGGGTATGTTCGGCGTTGGACCGGCCACATTGACCCTCCTGCCCGCGGAATCGGACGGCGGCCGCCGCCTCATCGCCACCAGCCTGCTTACCGTTGGGACCTTCTCACTTGCGGTGGCCGGAGGACTTGCAGCAATAACACACTCCTTCGGTTCCGGGGTCGGCGAGGCCTGGAACGACCCGCTGGTCACAGCCCTATTCCTCGCCACGGCTGTCTTCGCCGCCGTCGCTTATCAGCTGGACCATATCGGCGTCGCCCAGGAGCGCGCCGACCGCGCACTCACCCGCAGCATCGTGCAGAGCATCGTCCAGCTCGCCGTGGTGGCACTCGCCTTCGTGCTCGGAATCCACGAACTGTCGGTAGTGGTCGGCGCAGTTGCAGCTGGTGCCCTGGCTAGTGTGGTGGTGGGACTGCGCCAACTCCGCCGCGCCAGTGTCTCCCCCGACTGGCGGCACGGGCTGCGGCCCCGGCACGCCCTGAAACTCTTGAAACCCGGGCTGCCAAACCACGCCCTGATGCTTGCCGACCGGGCACCCGGCTACCTGCTGCCCCTGATCGTGGCAGCAACGCTTGGCCCAGCGGCGACAGCGGCCTGGTACATCGTCTGGATGATGGCCTCGGCTGTGTTCTTCGTGCCGCAGTCCGCCGGCTTTTCTCTCCAGACGGCGCTGGCCGGAACGCGTTCCAGGCCCGGCCTCGTCGTGTCCGCCATCCGGGCCAGCCTCCTGCTCACTCTGGTGGCCGGCGGACTGCTGATCTTTGTCGGGCCCCTCCTGCTCCGTTTTCTTGGGCGGGATTATGCCTCGGTCTGGGTGCTGATTCCCATTCTCGTCCCGGCGCTCCTCCTGAGCTGCGTCACCCAGGTCTACTACGGGTTGTGCCGGGCCCAAGGGCGTCTTTTGGAATCCACATCGGTCGCCGTCGTGGCCGCGGCCCTGGTGCTGGGGCCGGCTCCCGCCGTCGCCCAATTACACGGCCTCACCGGCGTCTCCCTGCTCTGGTCCGTCGCACAATCTGTGGTGGCTCTGGTTGCCGGCTGGCGCCTGATAGCACTGACCCATACCAAGGCCTCTTCCGCGGCCGTCCAGATTCCTTCGTCGGCGCGCCAAGAGCCGACCGGAATGGAGACACTATGACTCACGAAACTGCAGCAGCAACTGTCCCCCGGACTACCCGGGACGCCCTCTATGACGATGTCCGGCGCGCTGGTGCGAAACCGCCCGCCGGCACCGGCTCCGGATTGACTCCCGCCTGGCGCATCGGCGCGCTCGGCGCCCTCGGCGCTGTATCCCTGATTCTCGGAATCTGGAGCCTGAGCACGGTCGATCCCCGGCAGATCGGCGGTTCCGGCCTCATTGGAGCACTGCCCCCCACTTATTTCGTGGCCCTCGCCCTCAGCCTGGTCGGATTCGTCGCCGCCCTGAACCTTCCCCGGTTCAATGCGGTCCTCCAGACCTGGCAGATCTTGGTCACGGTGCTGATCCTGCATGGCGCCGACCCGATCATCCATGGCCTTCCGCGGCTCGAGGCAAGTTACCGGCATCTCGGGATTGCCGACACGATTGCCCAGTCCGGGCAGCTGGACCCGACGTTGGACGCCTACTTCAATTGGCCGGGCTTCTTCAACCTGTTGGGAATGCTCTCGGGCGCGACCGGCGTGAAGGACCTGATGGGCGTGGCCACGTGGGCACCGGTCGGAGTCAACATAATCCTCCTCGCTCCACTGCTGGCACTGGCGACGAAGCTGACTGCCCATCGCCGCCAGGCCTGGGCCGCAGTGTGGCTCTTCTATTTGACCAGCTGGGTTGGCCAGGACTACCTGGCGCCGCAGGCTTACGCCTTCGTGCTGCTGGTCACCCTCATCGCCTGCATCCTCAGTAGCTTCACCGGGTGGGCATGGCGGACGGACCGGAACCGCTTCACCGTCGCTTTGGCGCGGATCGTCGGCAGGCTGGACACCGTCAGTCCCCGGCAGGGACTCGCGGTTCCATCCCGAGGAAATGCGGCCATTCTCGTCGTGGTCTGTTCGGTGCTCCTCTTCGCCATGACCGCTTCACACCAACTGACTCCCTTCGCGGCAATCCCGATTCTGGCCGCCTTAATGCTGACCGGCCGCCTGCGGCTCCGCTTTCTTTCCGTTCTAGCGGTGATGCTGCCGGTGGGATGGCTGGTCTTTCCGGCATCAGCGTATTTGCAGGGACACTATGTCGAGCTGTTTAGCTCGTTTGGCGACATCGGCGCAAACACCTTCGGCACGCTGAGCACAAGAGTCTCCGGCAGCAGCTCCCACATGTTTGTGGTCTACACCCGCCTGGCCGAGGTGGCGCTGCTGTGGCTACTGGCTGCAGTGGGTGCCGTGGTGGGCCGACGACGGAGGGCGCCCTGGCTCACGGCCGCGGTATGTGCGCTGGCGGTGCTGGTCCTCGTCCCGGTCCAGCCCTACGGAGGCGAGCTGCTGCTTCGGCTCTACCTCTTCAGCCTGCCGTTCACGGTGTGCCTGGCGGTGCTTCCGCTGATGTCGGACAAGCCCAATGGGCCGGGTCTGCGACGCGGCATCGCCCTCTTGCTGCTGGGGGCTGTTCTCGCCACGACCACCATCGTGACCAGATACGGCAACGACATCATGGAGAGCTTCACTACCCACGAAATCGCCCTTGTTAACCGACTCTACGAGACCGCACCCGCCGGGTCCGTGCTCATCGAAGCCGTGCGCAATACACCCTGGAAGTTCCAGCACTACTCCGGATACGACTACCGGGCGCTGGCTCCAGCCGAACCGAGGCCTGGGGCAAACCCGCTGACGTGTGAAGCCGCCAATCAAATAGCCGCCCGTTCCGGGGCCTACCTGATCGTCACGGTGAGCCAGCTTCACGCCGCCGAACTGCGCGGCTCAACGCCCCTAGGGGACCTGCAGAACTTCGTCGCCACGTGCGGCACCAGCCCCGGCTGGACGAGGGTTGCCGAGAACGACGACGGCGTGATCTTCCATATTGAAGGAGCAAGAAATGGCAATTGAACGACGTTACGTAGGCTTTGCGACGGCCGCCGTCGCGATAGCCGCCGTGCCGCTGTCATTTTTCGGCCCCGAGGGCCTCCGCCTGGCCGTCATCGGGCTGCTGATGCTCGCCGGCCCGGGAACGGCTCTGGTGCTGCTGCTCCGGTTCGGTCCGCCGCCCTCCGCGCAGAGCAGTGGAGCGCTGCCTCTGGCCGTCGCCATCGCCATTGCCTTCAGTCTCGCGATGTCCACCCTCGTATCGACGGCGATGGTCTACGCACGTCTCTGGTCACCTCCGGCAGGCGTGTGTCTCCTGTCCCTCGTCACACTTGGCTTGCTGGCCCTCGAGGCCAACCGGTCCCGCGTCTCCCCGGCAGGTGCAAAATGATGGTTTTCCTGACCGGGCTGGCTGCCATCACCTCGCTGGTGACCTGCGATGTATTGCGGGTATTGAATCCCGACAAACCACTCCCGCGGGCCGCGGCCTATGCGACGGCGGCTCTTCTTTCCGTAGCAGGTGTCTCGGTAGTCGCGCAGCTGATGCGCCTTCTGTAAGCGGTACCAGTCTGCCCATGCCGCTGGGCCAGTTCGCACCCGTCGAACTACTGACAGTAATCAACAACTGATACTGAGAGTAAATCAATGAGAACACTTAAAGCACTCAGCACTGCGGGAACGTTAGGGCTGCTCGTAGCCGGTTCCCTTGTTTTTGGTTCGGCCCAGGCCGCTACCGCGGCAACCTGCAGTCCCGCGCCGAAAGTCTCCTATCCGGGAAGCGTCGTATTGGCGACGGGCTTTGAAACCGGCAGCTTTTGCGGCCTTGTTCCGAAGGTGTCGGGAACCGGCACGGCGACTCTTTCGAGTACGTCGCCGCACACCGGGTCCAAGTCAGCCAAACTGCATGTGACCACCGATTCCGGTTCCCTCGCGAATTTTTCCACCCCTTCCTTCCCCTCGGGCACCAAGACCGCCTACGCAGACGGCTGGTTCAATATCACCGCCGCCGGGGTCTCCGGCAACGATGTACCGTACTTCCGGTTCTTCTCAGGCAGCACCCGGATCGCCGATATCTACCGGTACAACAGCAACGGGCAGCTGTGGCTGCGGGTCACCTCACCCAGCGGGTCGTTCGTCTACACGAAGCTGATCGCCGGAAGCATCTCCATGACGGCCTGGCATCACGTCACCATGCGTGTCACGACAAACGGCTCAAAATCAACGGTCCAGGTGTGGTTTGACGGGGTGCAGAAATACTCCAGCAGTGCAGTCAGTATGGCCGCCACCAGCCTGAGCAAGGTTCAGCTGGGGGCCGAGCACAACCGGCAGAAGGGCGATGAGTACATCGACGACGTCGTCATCACGCGCTCGCCCTGACCGCAGGAGCCTGCCGGTCTGAGCGGTATGCCGGTCCTGCACAGCTGTCGTGCACAGTTACGAAGGTCGGTGGCCGGGGAGATTCCCCGCCACCGCCCTTCGTCCGCGTTCGAACAGCCCTAGGCTGACTTGGCCGATTTCACGAACGCACTGATCTTGGCCAGGTCTTTGACACCGCGGGTTGATTCGACGCCGGAGGACACGTCAACGCCCCAAGCCCCGGCCTGTTCCGCCGCGTCGGCAACATTGGCGGGATCCAGCCCCCCGGCCAGCAGCCAGTTCCGGCCTTCCAGCCCCTTGGCCCGGACGGACGAATAATCCCATGCCTCGCCGGAACCGGGCACCGCGGCGTCGATGAGCAGCAGTTCCTCACCCCAACTGGCAAACGCCTCCGCGCCTGCGTCCATGGTCACCGCCCGGATGACGTTCAGGCCGGCGTCGTGCACGGCCTGCACGTCCGCCGGGGTGCGGTCGCCATGCAACTGGACCCAGTCCAGCCCCGCTTGGCGGGCCAGGGCGACGGTGTCCGCCGCGCGCTCGTGCCGGAAGACGCCCACCGCGGCAACCCCGCCGGGAACATGCGCCAGAAGTTCCCGGGCTTGCGCCGGGGTCACTTCACGGGGGCTGCGCGTCAGGACGAAACCGACGGCGTCAGCCCCGGCCGCGACCGCAGTCCGCACCGACTCAGGGGTACTGAGTCCACACACTTTGACGAACATTTGGCTCCTTCTGCAATGCTGCTGACTCTGACGTTAGCAAGATGCGGCAGCCGGCGGGGTGTTACGTGTTTCCGTCGCCTGCCGTGCGGGCTGCTGCCCCACCGGGTCGGCGGATAGGCTGGGGCGATGGAGATCATCCGCTACGCCGAGCTGAAAGCCCAACCCTGGCGCAACGGCGGCGGGGTGACCCGCGAACTGGCCCGGCGCCCGAAGCCTGCCGCAGAGGCCGCCACTGTTGATGCCGGTGGGCAGGACAGCGCATGGGACTGGCGGGTCAGCATCGCTGAGGTCTCCAAAGCCGGTGCCTTTTCCGCCTTCCCCGGCATGGACCGGGTACTCACCGTGATCGAAGGCGAACTCCTGCTCCTGAGCGTCGACGGTGCCGAGCATCCGCTGGAGAAATACCGCCCTTTCCGGTTTTCGGGGGACGCAGACTCCGCCGGCGCACTGCCCACCGGCGACATCCGGGACCTGAACGTCATCACCCGCAACGGCAGCTTCAAGGGCTACACCTCCATCATCGAGCTTTCCAAGAAGCGGGCGCATCCCGTGTTCGAGGGCCAGTTCGGCATCCTGCTACAGGGCCAGGCCACGGTAAGCCCCGGCACTGCGGGCTCCGAACCGGGCGTGGCGCCTGGCACAGGGTCAGCCGCCGTCACGGCGCCGGCTGCCGCCGTCGAGTCCCAGCCGCTGAACCGCTACGACGCCGTCGTCGGCTCTGACGCGGCGACGCCGGAAATCCTGGGCCGCGGCTTCCTCGCCGTCGTCTCGATCGACCGGGTTGCTGGGTAGCCGGGTGGCTGGGTAGCTCCAGCGGGCTAGCTTTCCGCCGTCTTCACGCGGGCGGCGCCCTGCACGGACGAGTGTGTCCCGGCCTTCACGCACCCGGTCTTCTGCCACCCGGCGTAGGGGTTGCTATTCTGGATCCCAGGGCCCCTTCTCCGGGCCTCCGGACGACGGTTCAGTACCCGGCACGCGACAAGACTGGCCACGGGAGCCGTCATGCCATGGATCATCCTCATATTCTCCGGGGCGCTCGAAGCCGTCTGGGCCGCCGCCCTGCACCGCACCTCGCAGGCCACGGGCCGCCGGCGGCTGCTTCCGGCCGTGATCTTCCTCGTCTCCGTCCTCGCCAGCACCGGCGGCCTGGCCATCGCGATGCAGACCATTCCGACCGGCACAGCTTATGCGGTGTGGGTGGGGGTCGGCGTCGTCCTGACCTCCGGCTACGCGATGATCACCAAAGTTGAACGCGCGACGGCGGCGCGGATCCTGCTGCTCGGCGGGATCGCCGCGTGTGTGGCCGGCCTGAAGCTGGTGGCGTGATCATGGCAACCAAACCGGTGCCGGGATCAGCAACCAGCTGGCTCTTCCTGCTCGCCTCTGCCGTACTGGAAGCGGTCTGGGCCACGGCCTTGGGCCTTTCCGACGGGTTCAGCCGGCCGCTGCCCACCGCGGTCTTCGCCGTGGCGGCCACGCTGAGCATGGTGGGGCTGGGCCTTGCTGTGAAGCGCATTCCGCTCGGGACGGCTTATGCCGTCTGGGTGGGGATCGGCGCGGCCCTGACGGTCGCCTGGGCGATGGCGAGCGGCGTCGAGCCCGCCAGCCCGCTGAAACTGCTCTTCCTGGCAGGGATTGTGGGCTGCGCGGCGGGACTGAAACTGCTGCCGGCCGGGGAATCCACGGCTTACCCGACGCTCCCGCCCAGTTAGTCCGTACCCGGACGGGTTGTCCGGGGCGACACGCCGTGGCTGCGGCCCGCCCGCGGGAAGCAACCGGGCGGGAGCGTTGGAATACGCCGGAACGCGCCGGGGTTGGGGGTAGAAACAGCGAATGGAGATCCAGATGAACGCGGCAGCATCAGTCCAGCTCGGCGACGGACTCAGAGTCACCCCCCTCGGATTCGGCGGCATGGCCCTGACCCCGGTGTACGGGGAGGTGGACCCGGCCGAGGCCCTGCGGACCCTGCACCACGCGGTGGATGCCGGCGTCAGCTTCATCGACACGGCGGACATCTACGGCGGCGGCAGCAACGAGGAGCTGATTGCCCAGCTGCTCAAGGAACGCCGCGGCGAAGTCCAGCTGGCCACCAAGTTCGGCCTCGTGGGCACACCGTCGGCCGGATACACGGACATCCGGGGCGACGGCGCCTACGTGCGGCAGGCCGTGGACCACAGCCTGCAACGGCTGGGCACCGACTCGATCGACCTGTACTACATGCACCGCCGTGACCTCCGCGTTCCGATAGTGGAAACCGTGGAGGCCATGGCGGGGCTGGTGCAGGCCGGCAAGGTGCGGCATCTTGGCCTGTCCGAGGTGACGGCCGAGGAGCTGCGTGTTGCCAGCAGCATCCACCCGATCGCCGCGGTCCAGAGCGAGTGGTCCATCTGGAGCCGCGATGTGGAACGCAACGTTGTTCCCGCCGCGGCCGAACTCGGGGTGGGCTTTGTGCCCTATTCGCCGCTGGGCCGGGGATTCCTCACCGGCACCGTGGACGCCTCAACGCTGGGCAGCAACGACTTCCGCCGCAACATCCCGCGCTTCGCCGCGGACGCCGCCGACGCCAACCAGGCCGTGGTGGCCGCCGTGCGGGCTGTCGCCGCAGAGCTCACCGTCGCCGGGCGCAGTGCAACACCGGCCCAGGTGGCCCTGGCGTGGCTCCTCGCGCAGGGCCGCAAGCTGGGCCTTCCCGTGGTCCCCATCCCCGGCACGCGCAAGGCGGACCGGATCGACGAAAACCTGGGCGCCCTGGCCCTGGACTTCACCGCAGCGCAACTCGAGAAGCTCGACGCCGCTGCGGACGCCGTCGTCGGCTCCCGCTCCGCGGACCCCAACTGGGTGTCCGAGGGCCGTGAATAGCGCCTCCGTAGACTGTTGCCCATGGACTCGCTCATTCACTCTTTACGTGACATCACCATCCGCCGGATTTCGGTCGGCGAGATGGACAACAACGTGTATCTGCTCACCAGCAAGGCATCCGGCGCGCAGCTCCTGATCGATGCGGCCGATGATCTGGCCGCCATCCAGGGGCTGCTCGCCGATGCCGCCGCGGATACTTCCGCGACGCCGAAGCTGGCGCTGATTGCCACCACGCACCAGCACTGGGACCACGTCCGGGCGCTGCCGGGCCTGGTGGAAGCCACCGGTGTGAAAACGGCGGCCGGGACGGACGATGCCCCGGAGCTGCCGGTGCCGGTGGATGTCCTGCTGGAGCACGGGGACGTCAGCAACTTCGACGGATTCGACGTGACGGCAGTGCACCTGCGCGGCCATACCCCGGGGTCGATCGCCCTCGTGTACCAGGACCCGGAGGGCCCGGCCCACATCTTTTCCGGCGACTCGCTGTTCCCGGGAGGAGTGGGCAACACGCAGAAGGATCCTGAGCGGTTCAACCAGCTGATCGCCGATGTGGCCGAGCGGCTGTTCGACGTTTATCCGGATGACACCGTGGTGCATCCGGGCCACGGCAAGCCGACCACCCTGGGAGCGGAACGCCCGCACCTGTCCGAGTGGCGCGCCCGCGGCTGGTAGCTTTGCGCTGCGCTTCTAGATTTGCGCTGCGCCTAATGCCGGCCGCTACGGGAATTCCCGTAGCGACCGGCATTTTGCGTATCGCCAGCTAGTTTGTGTCGCGGAAACCGAAACCGTTAGCGGCTGCGGCGTTCGTTCGACGCCGGTGCGGACGCGCGGCGGGGGCCGCCGCTGCGTGCCGGACGGCCTTCGCCGGAGCGGCCGTTGCCGCCGCCTGCGTAAGAGCCCCCGGAGGTGCCGCCGGTGTTGGATGACCAGACAGCCGCGTTGGCTCCGGCCTTGCTTGCTCCGGTCTTGCTTCCAGCGGGGGCGCCGGCGGCTGCACGCTGGCCCGTTGCCGGACGTCCGCCGCGCTGGCCTCCAGTCGAAGCACCCGTGCGGGGTGCGCCGCTTCGCGGTGCGCCGCTGCGGGGAGCCGAAGCGCCCCGGGCGTCGCTGCGTCCTTCTGCGGCGCGTCCGTCCGAGCCGCGGCCCGCCGAGGCGCGGCCGCCTGCCGCCGGTACATCGTTGCGGTGAGTGCCATAGGACGTTGAGCGGCCGCGGGTGTTGCGGCGCTCGGCGCGCTCGGCATCCACGCGGTCCTCGTTCTTCTCGATGACACGCTCAGCAGCGTTGCGCGCGGCAGCCTGGCCTTCGTAGGCCACGGCACGGCGCTCGGCACGGGGAAGATCGGTGCGGGGAGCCTCGGTTCCGACCCGTCCCCGTCCGCCACGTCCACCGCGGCCACCCGCGGTGGGTGCAGCCTGGGTGGTGCGGCGGGCGCGCTTGCGCTCGGCGTTGGCACCGGTGGAGCTGCCGCCGCCCTGGTTGGACTTGGCGGCCAGCAGTGCGGCGCGGGTGCGGGGATCGATCTTGTCGGCCATTTCGCCAACCAGCTGGGCGACCAGCGGGGAGTTGGCGGTGACGCGCTCGAAGTTGACCTCGACGCCGGCAGCCTTCATGAGCTTCTTGACGTCCGACTGCTGCTCGGGCAGGGTCAGCGTGACCACGGTGCCGTCGGAGCCGGCGCGGGCGGTACGGCCCGAGCGGTGCAGGTATGCCTTGTGCTCCGTGGGCGGATCCACGTGGATGACCAGTTCGACGTCGTCGACGTGGACGCCGCGGGCTGCGACGTCGGTGGCCACCAGGACGCGGACCTCACCGGAGGAGAACTCGGCCAGGTTCCGGTCACGGGCGTTCTGCGAGAGGTTGCCGTGCAGATCGACGGCGGGGATGCCGGCGTCGGTCAGGGTCTTGGCCAGCTTGCGGGCGTGGTGCTTGGTGCGCATGAACAGCATCCGGCGGCCGGCACCCGAGGCGAGCTCGACGATCAGCTGCTTCTTGACGGTCTGGTCGTTGACGACGAGCACGTGGTGTTCCATGGTGGTCACCGCGGCCTGCGGATCGTCCACGGAGTGGGTCAGCGGGTTGGACAGGTAGCGCTGGACAATCTTGTCCACGCCGTTGTCCAGCGTGGCGGAGAACAGCAGGCGCTGGCCCTGGCTGGGGGTCATGTCCATGAGCTTCTTGACCACCGGCAGGAAGCCGAGGTCCGCCATGTGGTCGGCCTCATCCAGCACGGTGATCTCGACGGCCTCGAGGGTCAGGATGCGTTGGCGGATCAGGTCCTCCAGGCGGCCCGGGCAGGCGATGACGATGTCGACGCCGGCGCGCAGGGCCTTTTCCTGGCGGGCCTGGGAGATGCCGCCGTAGATCACGGTGGTGGTCAGGCCCATGGCCTTGGCCATCGGCTCGATGGTCGCGTTGATCTGGGTGGCAAGTTCGCGGGTGGGGGCAAGGACCAGGCCCATCGGGCGGCCGGGCTTGCGGAAGTGCTTGGCTTCCCGCTCGGCGAGTCGTGCCACAAGCGGGATGGCGAAAGCGATGGTCTTGCCGGAGCCGGTGCGGCCGCGGCCCAGGACGTCGCGTCCGGCCAGGGTGTCCGGGAGGGTCTTGACCTGGATGGGGAACGGTTCCAGGATTCCCTGTGCAGTCAGGGTGTCGGCGAGTGCCTTGGGCGTGCCGAGGGCAGCAAAAGTAGTCATAGAGTCAAAGGTCTTTCAGGCGGTATCCATGCGGATATCGGCCCCCGGTGCCGGTTGGCCCAGGGGTTCGCCGAAGAAAAGTCAGGTGATCAACCGGGCCGCTGCCAACCTTGCGGCAGTGGCGGCCGGGACCAAATAGAACGCGTTCATCGACGCAGGATGTGCCTCTCACATGAAAAAACCCACTTCCTGCGTAGGGACTCCGGGAGGAATCCAGCAGGGGAACCGGTTGATGAACCGGAACCGGTCAATCAAAACTGATCAAAACCTGATCAACCGAATCTAAAGTGGGCATCACTGCACATCAAGTTCCATCAGTCTATCATCCGGGCGGGGCTGGGCCCGCTTCCGGCCGCCGGGCCCCCCGAAACGGCTCCGACTGGAGCCTGCACCCGGAACGTTTTCGGCAGCCTTTCCGCACGGTGATTCCCTGTTCCCCTAACCCGGGCCGGACTGCCATCATGTGGGAAGCGACCAGGAGGAGAACCATGACGGGGCACCAGCACGACGGCGGCACGGACGAAGGCACAGCGGCGCAGCTGTGGGACGAGAGATACAGCAGCCGCGCCAAGGTGTGGAGTGGACGGCCGAATCCGCAACTGCTGGTCGAGGCGTCCGAGCTGCCGCCGGGCCGCGCCTTGGACCTGGGTTGCGGCGAGGGCGCCGACGCCATCTGGCTCGCCAGCCGGGGCTGGACCGTGACCGCACTGGATGTCTCCGCCGTCGCGCTTGAACGGGCCGCTGCCCATGCCCGGGAGACGGGTCACGCGGGAAGGATCGAGTGGGTGCGGCAGGATCTTGCCACGTGGGTGCCGGAACCGGTGTATGAGCTGGTCACCGCCCAGTTCCTGCACTCGACGCTGATGCCGTGGCAACAGGCGCTGCAGCTGGCCGCCGCTGCGGTGCGGACGGGCGGCACCTTGCTCGTGGTCGGCCATCACCCCGAGGGACTGCCGCCGTGGGGAAATCACCACCCAGGAAATCACCACTCAATCGAGAAGTACTTCACCGCCGAGGAGGTGGCACGGGAACTGGGGATCGAGGCTCCCGAGTGGCACGTCGACGTCGTGGAGAGCCGGCGCCGCAGTGCGACGGGCCCGGACGGCGAGGCTGCCGGGCTCATAGACGCCGTGCTGCGCGCCACCCGGCTCGCCGCCCGCTGAGCTCCGATTCCCGGTCCCGGCCATCGCGGGTGGCGGGCAATCTATTCGGGAGGCGCGCCCTGATCGGGAGGCGAGTCCTGATCCTCAGGGGATGGAACTGGTCCGAGGATGCCGGTGGGCGTCAGGTCCACATGTCCGGCGCCCGCGTTCGCTGGCTTGAAAATCCAGTGCTTGTAGAGGAGAAAATTCCATGAAGTGGTTGCGACCGTCGCGGCCACCTTGCCGATGGCGTAGGAGTGTCCGGAAGCTGCAATGAGATTGACCACCAGGTCTGTGGCCACGAGGTTGAAAACCACCAGGGTCCCATACTTCAGAAAGCTCAGCTGGGCCCGCGAGTTCGACTGGAAAGTGAACTTACGCTGGATGAAGAAATTGAACACGAGACTGGCCAGGAACGCGATTGGCGTGGCGATCCACAGATCAACCCCGCCCACTTGGTGCATCAGTGCAAGCAAACCGAGGTCGATTGCGAAGGAAGCCACTCCCACCACAAGGAACTTCACCAGGTGTCCGTTGCGCACTGAAGCCTGGACACGCCTCCGGAGCCTCGTGGAAGATTCCCGCATGATCTGACTACCGCCCGTGTGGTTGAATTGCCCGACGTTCCGTCATTCAGGACACCAAAAGAGTCTATGCCAGGCACCCCCTTGTCCATATCCAGCATCCAAGCGCGGCCGGACTATGCCCGCCGTTCGGCAAGAAAGACCAAGTAGGGTTAGGAACTGAACCGCCATCGAAACAGAGAGATGCCAACCCCCAGTGAAATCAGGAAAAGAGTCCCGGGGGCTCCTGCGCTTCCTCGCCCTGTTTGCCCTGGCTGGCCTGTTGACGACTCTTTGGTCCTTGGCCAGCCCGCTGATCTCCGTCCCGGACGAACAAGCCCACGTCATTAAGGCAGCAGCCGTGGTGCGCGGGCAGCTTCAGGGCGAATCCGGGGTGGCTCAAGGCGAACGGACACAGGTACTGGTTCCCCAGTACATTGCATCCACGGACAAGCTCCAGACCTGTTATGCAGGCAACGCTCTGCTAACGGCAGATTGCAGCCCCAGCCTCCCGTCCGACACCACAATGGTTCGCGCCCTCACGAGTGCCGGCAGCTACAACCCCATGTACTACGCGGTGGCGGGCATCCCCAGCCTCTTCATGTCCGGCGACGAAGCCGTCTATGCGATGAGAATTGTCAGCGGCCTGTTCACTGCCGCCTTCATTGCCGTGGCCCTGTTTTCCCTGAGTGGCCTGCGCCAGTGGAGGGCTCCGCTGTTCGTCGGAACATTCGCAATAACTCCAATGGTCCTGTTTCTCTCCGGGGCCGTGAATCCCAATTCCCTCGAAGTCGCAGCCTCCATGGCCATGTTCTGCGCGCTCTCCCTGACCTGGGAACGAGTCGAATCCAGGTCTTCCTGGAAGGTTCCCCTGGCGCTTGCCGCATTATCCGCTGTGGTGCTGGCCAACACCCGCGCCGCGTCACTGTTATGGCTGGCGTTGGGGGTGGCGGCTTCCTTGTTGATGTTCGGTTACCGGCCCATGGTCTCCGTGTTGCGGCACCGGTTTGTCTGGGCCATGGCAGCTGTAGTTGCAGTGGGCTGCGCACTGTCGCTGATCTGGCTGAGGTACGCCAACAGCCTTCAGAACCTAGTAGGGAATGGCTCTGACGACCCTCCGGTGCAGATCGTGGCGGTCATGCTCGATCGGACGTTCGACTTCGCAACGGGCTATGTTTCCTATCTGGGCTGGCTCGACACCCTGGGCCCGACGGGGGTGCTCGCCGTCTGGGCTGCCCTGATCATCGGTGCGGTGTGTGCAGCCTTGTCCATTGGCAACAGGCCCGGGCGGCTCGCAGTGGGCTTTCTCCTGACAGCGGTCGTCGTCCTCCCCCCGATCCTTCAGATTCCCCTGGCGAAGGACGTCGGCATCATCTGGCAGGGGCGCTACATCCTGGCGCTGGTTGTGGTGCTTATTGCGGCAAGCGGCATAGCCGTACGGTCCTTAACCGTTGGCCAGGCCGATTCTGCGCGCCGCGCCAGCGCCGTGCTGCTCACGGTAATGGTGTTCGGCCACTTCTACGCCTTCATAAACGGGATGCGCCGCTATGTCATCGGGCTGGAAGACCGATCCAATTGGAGTGACATGGTCACCGCACCCCGGTGGGAGCCACCTCTGGGATGGATTACCCTCACGGTGGCTTACCTGGCCGTACTGCTGGTGGCTGCCGTGCTCCTGCATCATTGGGTCTCAAGGCCTGCCGGGATGCTCCCGGAGGAATCCGGAGCCCACGCCTAGGACGCTGATCTGCCGGCGGCAGGCGCGGCCACGCGCGGGGCGACCACAACGGCGGCAACGCCGATGGCAGCGGTCAGCGCGAAGACCCCGGCAAAGGAGGCCGCCGTCGTCGTGAATGCGGCAAAGACGATTCCCGTGGTGGCGAGTGCCAGCGCGCCGCCGAGGGAATCGGAAATCGACATGGCCGAGCTGTTGAACCCTTCGGTGTCCTTGGTCGACAGGGCCAGGGTCATCACGCTCAGCCGCGGGTACATCAGCCCCATGCCCCCGCCGGCAAACAGCCACCCCGTGATCGCGACGGCGGCCGGCCAGCCGAGCACGGTGGTCACCAGAGCCAGGACGACGGCGCCGAGCACCAGCCCCGCACCGATCCGGACCGCGCGCCGGTGGTCCAGACGGGGTCCGAGCCGGCCCTGGATGGCGGACGCCGCGGCCCATGCGAGGGCCCCGCCGGTGAGGGTGAGGCCGGCAAAGGTCGGTGCGAAGACGTAGCGTTCGACCAGCAGGTAGGGCAGGTACACCTCGGCGCCGAAGAACGCCGCCGAGGCCAGCCCGCGGGTGAGGATCACGCTGGGGAGCCCGCGGCGGGCCGTGAGCGTGCCGCGGGGCACGAGGGGTCGGACGGCGACGAGCGCCACGGCGACGGCGGCTGCCGCGAGCACGCCGCCGGCGACCGGGACCTCGGCGGACAGGTTCAAGCCCAGCACGGCGAGCGCGGCCAAGGCTGCCCAGGCCAGCCGCCCATAGCCCCACGGCGCCCAGCCCGGCTTGGACGCCGGCTTGCCCTCGGCCGACTCGCCCGCGGGGGTGCCGTGCAGTCCGCGCAGGGCCGGAACGATCATGAGCAGCGCCGGCACCACCAGGCCCACGACGCCGAGGAAGACCCAGTGCCAGCTGGCGAGCTGGGCCACGAGTCCGGCGGCGAAGGGGCCCACGAGGGAGGGGATCACCCAGGCGGCGGCAAACGCGGCGAAGATCTTCGGGTGCAATACCGGCGGATAGATCCGGGCCACCACGACGTAGAGGGCCACCGTCATGGCGCCGCCGCCGAGGCCCTGCACCAGCCGGCCGGCCACCAGGGCGGCCATGCTCCCGGCCGTTCCGGCGATCAGGAGGCCCAGCACGAACAGGGCCACGGAGGCGTACAGGGGTCCGACCGGACCCCGCCGGTCGGACCAGTTGCCGGCAGCCACCATACCGATGACCCCGGTGGCGAGAGGACCGGCGAACGCCAGTGCGTAGAGCCCGGCGCCGTCCAGCTCGCGGCTGACGACCGGCATGATGGTGGTGACCGCCATGGACTCGAAGGCGGCCAGGAACACCAGGGCGCAGGCGCCTAGGGTCACCAGCAGGTAGCTGCGGTGGAAGATGCCGGCCGATTCCGGGGCCGGGGCGGGGGCGGTACGGGGCAAGGGCGTGGCCTGATCGATAGTCGTGGACGCAACCGTAGGACCTCAACGAAAGTTCAGGTCACGGCCCGTCCTCCTGCGGTTTCGCCGGGGAGTTTTCGGCGAAGCTTGGGTGGAGGCTAAAGGGGAAGCATGCCACAGCTGGCGGGCGGCGCGCACCACGTGGTGAGTATCGGCGAGGTGTCCGAGCGCAGCCGGTGTGGCGCCGTCGGCCCTGCATTTCTACGAACGAAACGGGCTGATCTCCTCCACCCGCAACTCCGGCAACCAGCGGCGGTCCCGGCCCCTAACGCTGGGAGCCCACTCCCAAGTAGCTGGCAATAGTTGTCGTTCTGGGCGCGCGGAACGACAACTATTGCCAGCCAGTTGGGCTAACCCTGCGCGTCGAGGCCAAGGGCGGGGACGACGACGGCGCCACTGGCCGTCGAGTCCGGGTTCAGCATCCAGCCCACCCGTTTGACGGTGCTGAGCATCACGACGCTCTCGGCCAGCTCGATGCCCGGCACCCGCTGCCGCAGCGCCAGTTCGGCATTCATCACCTCCGCCAGCGAATGCAGCCACATGATGATCACGAAATTCGTCCGGCCCGTGGTGGAGGCGCTCAACCGGACGTTGCGCAGGCCGCGGAGCTGCGTCGCGGCGGCCTCGTGCTGGCCCGCCGGGACGTTGGCGAACCACTGGCATGTGACCGGAAAGCCCGAATACTTCTGCGCCACCTCGCACCGGAAGGACAGCATTCCGCTGGCCAGGACCCGGTTCAGCTGGCGCTGCACCGTGGCGGGGTGCCGGCCCAGGGCGCGGGCGATTTCGGCCGACGTCGAACGCCCGTCCCGGGACAGGAAAGGCAGCAGGGCGAGATGGCTGGCGGGCAGCGGCGGACCGACGGTTTTCGCCGGCAGCAGCCCCGCGGCTTCCGGACCCGCCAGCGCACGAAGCGCCGCCTGCTGGGAGCGATCCAGGACGTTGAGCCGCCAGGCGTCGCCGCCGCTGTGCAGCCGGGTGCAGAGCGCGGTCTGGTACTTCAGCAGCCCATTGATGTCCTTGAACCGGGCCACGACGTCGGCGCTGAACTCCTCCAGGGAGGGCGTGATCACGGTCAGCATCAGGTCGCGGTTGCTCGCGGCCTCCTCGACGGTCACCACCTCGGGAAGGGCGGCGAGCGCGGCCGTGACCTCGGCCCGTCGGTGCATCTCGCAGTCGATATCCACGAAGGCCAGACACATCTGCTTCGGATCCCCGATCAGGTGGGCCGTCACCCAGGAGGCACCGGCTGAGCGCAGTCGCTCCCAGCGGGCCGCGAGTGTGGTGGCGTGGACGCCCAGGACGTCCGAGGCGTCCTGCCAGCTCATGCGCGGAGCTATCTGCAGCGCATTGATGAGCGCCAAGTCTTCCTCGCTGAGCTCCATTGCACCTCCAAACCTTCGCCGCTGCGTGAAAACGCAATATTTGCCCTGTCTTCTGCATTATTCCAGCGAGTCAGTGGAATGTGAGGCGCGCCACTGCAAAATGGAGCGAGGAAGAAAACCAAGAGTCCGGGTGTCCGGACGGACCAACCATAGACCAGGAGGACGGATGCCGATCGCCGCAGACGCCAAGGAACTACAGGGGGACCTCGCCCGGTTCCGGCACGAACTGCACCGGGAACCGGAGATCGGCCTGGATCTCCCGCGGACCCAGGAGAAAGTGCTCAAGGCCCTCGACGGGCTCCCTTACGAGATCACCCTCGGCCGGGACACGACGTCGGTCACCGCGGTATTGCGCGGCCAGGGACCGCGGCGGGAGGCCGCCGGGGGGCAGGCAAACCGGCCCGCAGTGCTGCTCCGCGCGGATATGGATGCCCTGCCCGTCCAGGAGAAGACCGGCGCGGCGTTCACCTCGAGGATCGACGGTGCCATGCACGCCTGCGGCCACGACCTCCACACGGCCATGCTCACCGGAGCCGCCACCCTCCTGGCCGAGCGGCGGCACAAACTCGCCGGCGACGTCGTCCTGATGTTCCAGCCCGGCGAGGAGGGCTTCGACGGTGCCAGCTACATGATCCGCGAGGGCGTCCTGGAAGCGTCCGGACGCCGGGTGGACGCCGCCTACGGCATGCACGTGTTCTCCTCCCAGGAACCATTCGGCCGGTTCTGCACCCGGCCCGGCGTGATCATGAGCGCCAGCGACGGACTGTTCGTCACTGTCCTCGGGGCGGGCGGCCACGGCTCGGCACCGCACACGGCCAAGGACCCCGTGACCGCGGCCGCCGAAATGGTCACCGCGCTGCAGGTCATGATCACCCGGCAGTTCAACATGTTCGACCCCGTCGTCCTTACTGTGGGGGTGTTGCAGGCCGGCACCAAGCGCAACATCATTCCCGAGACCGCGCGGTTCGAGGCAACGGTCCGCACCTTCTCCGAAGAGGCCAGGGAGAAGATGATGACCGCCATCCCGGCACTGCTGAAGGGCATCGCTGCCGCGCACGGCGTGGAGGTGGATGTGGACTACCGCAGCGAATACCCGCTGAGCGTCACCAACGAGGACGAGACGCACACGGCCGAGCGGGTCATCCACGAACTCTTCGGCGAGGACCGGCACACCCGCTTCGCGAACCCGCTCAGCGGCTCCGAGGACTTCTCGCGCGTCATGAACGAGGTCCCCTCCACCTTCATCGGCCTCAGCGCCGTCCCGCGGGACGCGGACCACACGACGGCGGCGTTCAACCACTCCCCCTACGCCACGTTCGACGACGGCGTCCTCGCCGACGGCGCGGCGCTCTACGCCGAACTGGCCCTGCAGCGCCTCACGGCCCTGGCCGCCGGCTCCGGCTCCGCCGCTGCAGCCGCAGCTCCCGCCATCCGCAACTGACCCTAGAGAGATCCAATGACAACCACGCTCAACCCGCAGCGCGAAGCCCGGACCGCCCTCCGGAAAACCATCGTCGGCACCGGCATCGGCAACGCCGTCGAATGGTACGACTGGGCCATCTACGCCACCTTCACGCCGTTCATCGCCAGCCAGCTCTTCAGCAAGGCGGACCCCGCCTCGGCGGTGCTGTCCACCCTGGCGATCTTCGCCGTCGGCTTCGTGGCACGGCCGTTCGGCGGCTTCCTGTTCGGCTGGATCGGCGACCGGGTGGGCCGAAAGACCTCCATGACCCTCGCCGTCGGGCTGGCCTCGCTCGGCAGCCTGCTGATCGGCATTGCCCCCACCTTCGCGGCCGTCGGCGTCTGGGCGTCCCTGCTGCTCCTCGTGGCCCGGCTGGTCCAGGGGCTCGCGCACGGCGGTGAGCTGCCGTCGTCGCAGACGTACCTGTCCGAGATCGCGCCCAGGGAACGCCGCGGGCTCTGGTCGACCCTGATCTACACCTCCGGCACCGTGGGCATCCTGTTCGGGACGCTGCTGGGCGCGGTCCTGAACATGAGCCTCAGCACCGAAATGATGAACGCCTGGGGCTGGCGGATCCCGTTCCTGATCGGCGCCGCGATGGGCCTCTACGCCCTGGTCATGCGCGCCCGGATGCACGAAAGCAGCGTCTTCGAGGGTGAATCCCCGGCCGAGAAGCGCGAACCGATCTGGCCGCAGATTGTCCGGCACCGCAAGCAGGCGTTCCAGGTGATCGGCCTGACCGTCGGCCTCACCGTCATCTACTACATCTGGGGCGTCGTGGCCCCCAGTTACGCCACCACCGCGCTGAAGATCGACCGCGGCGAAGCCCTGTGGGCCGGGGTGGTCGGCAACCTGGTCTTCATCGCCGCCCTGCCCTTCTGGGGGAAGCTCTCGGACCGGATCGGCCGCAAGAAAGTCCTGTGGGCCGGCGCCACCGGCGCGGCTGTGCTGCACTTCCCGATGACCTGGCTGCTCAAGGATTCGGCGTGGCAGCTGGCGGTCAGCATGTCGGTGATGCTGATCTTCATCGCCGCGAGCGCCGCGATCGTTCCCGCCGTGTTCGCGGAACTGTTCCCGACCAGCATCCGCACGGTCGGCGTCGGCGTCCCGTACTCGATCTGCGTGGCCGCGTTCGGCGGGACCGCCCCGTACCTGCAGCAGTGGCTCAAGGACATCAACATGGCCCAGGCCTTCAATCTCTACGCCGTGGTCCTGCTGGTCATCAGCATCCTGTTCATCTTCAGCATCCCGGAGACCAAGGGAAAGGACCTGCGCGGCTGAGGAACTCCTTCCGGTCCCCGACTGACTCGCATTAGTTGTCGTTCTGGACGCCCAGAACGACAACAACTGCGAGCTACTTGGGCCGGGAAGACCGACTGAAAGGCCGGTCAGCCGCCGATGAAGCGGTTCCGCCCGGCACGGTAGCCGAACACCGCGCCGAGGGCACCGACGGCGAGGAACAGGATCCCGGCCGAGGCGAAAGACCCGGTGGACTGGTGCAGCTGGCCGACCAGGAGGGTGCCGGTAGACCCCAGCCCGTAGCCGACGCCCTGCATCATGCCGGACAGGTGGGCGGCGGTGTGGCCGTCGCGGGTGCGCAACATGATCATGGTGAGCGCGACGGCGGTCAGGCTGCCCTGGCCCAGGCCCAGCAGCCCGGTCCACAGCCAGATCAGCTCCAGCGGGCCGAAGATGCTCAGGGCGAACCCGCCACCGGTCATCAGCGCCACCACGGTGTTGATGGCGCGCTGGTCACGGAACCGGGCGGCCAGGGCCGGGGCGAAGAGGGAACCGAGCATCTGCAACACGATCGAGGCGGAGACGATCAGCCCGGCCGTAGCTCCGTCCACCCCGCGTTCGCGCAGGATCGGCGCCAGCCAGGCAAAGACGCTGAAGGACATCATCGCCTGCAGGACCATGAAGATGGTCACCTGCCAGGCGACGGCCGAGCGCCACACGTTGACGCCGTCGGCCGCCTGCCGGTGCTGGCCGTGGCGCTGCCGCACGGCCAGCGGCAGGAACAGCACCAGGACGACGCCGGCGGGCAGCGCCCAGAACCACAGCGCCGCCGTCCACTCCCCCGTCGCGCGGAAAACCGGGTACGTGAAACCGGCGCCGAGGGCCGCCGAGGCGCAGATCGCCGTCGTGTAGAGGCCGCCCATCAGGCCGAGCCGGTGCGGGAAGTCCCGCTTCACGAGGCCCGGGAGCAGCACGTTGCAGAGCGAAATCGCGGCGCCGCAGGCCGCCGTTCCGGCCAGCAGCGCGGGCAGATGCCCGGCGCCCGCGGCGTCCAACGGCCGCAGCAGCAGTCCGGCGGTCAGTACCCCCATGGCACCGAGCAGCACGCGTTCCGCGCCGAAACGGCGCGCCAGCACCGGGGCGAGCGGGGCGAACACCCCGAGCAGCGTCACCGGCACCGTGGTGAGGACCACCACCGCCCAGCCCGGCAGCCCGGCGTCGGCCGTCACTTCGGGCAGGACCGCAGAGAAGCTGGAGAAGACGGTGCGGAGGTTCAGCCCGATCAGGACCAGGCACAGGCCCAGGTAGACCAGCGCGCGGCGGCTGCCGACGCTGGTGGGCGCGGCCGCGGGAACGTCGTCGATCTCGGCATCCACGAGCGTGCTGCGGCGGTCCCTGAGTGCGGGCCTGCCGCCGGGCGGGGAGTCCGGGGAGTTCTTGGGCTGAGTCACGGACCCATTCTGGCAGGCCGGAGCGCACCGCCCCTGCCGGAGAGCAGCTCCCCTGCCGAGCGCACCGTCAACCCCGCCCGCGGGAAGGAGGCCGCGGCGTCGGGCGCCGGTATTCTGGATGGGATGAGTGAATCCCCAGAAACACCCCAGACGCCGGAGCCAACACAGCCGCCCCGCCCGGTGACTCCCGGCACCCAGGCCTCCTTTGGCACCTACGGCGGACGCCCGGTCAGCTTCGTGCGCCGCGGCACCCGCCTGCAGGGCCGCCGCCAGTCCGCCTGGGAAGAGCATTCTGACCGCTGGGCCGTCGAGGTCCCGCGCCACATCGCCAACACGTCCGTCCACCCGGACTACGTGTTCGAGGCCGAAGCCGAATTCGGCCGCACCGCCCCGCTGATCGTCGAGATCGGCTCGGGGCTGGGCGACGCCGTCTGCCACGCCGCCGAGGAGAACCCGGATACGGACTTCCTCGCCGTCGAGGTGTACACCCCCGGCCTGGCCAACACACTCATCAAGATCAACAGCCGCGGCCTGAGCAACGTCCGCGTCGTGGAGGCAAACGCGCCCGAGGTCCTCGCCACCATGCTCCCGGCAGGCTCCGTGACGGAACTGTGGGTCTTCTTCCCCGACCCGTGGCACAAGTCCCGGCACCACAAGCGCCGCCTCATCCAGCCGGCCTTCGCCGAGCTTGCCTCGCGCGCCCTCAAACCGGGCGGCATCTGGCGCATCGCGACCGACTGGTCCAACTACGCCGTCCACGTCCGCGAGGTCCTGGCGGACTCCCCCGATTTCGAGAACCTGCACGAAGGTGAGCGCAGTGGTGCGGAAAGCCCCCTCACCCAGGTCTGGGAATCCGGCGTCGAGTCTCTCGTGGGCGGGGCGCCGGTCAAGGAGGGCCGCGCACCGGTCAGCACGGAACATACAGGCCCCAACGAAGGCACCGATCAGGCCGGCGGCTGGGCTCCCAGATTCGAGGGCCGGATCCTGACCAGTTTCGAAAACAAGGCCCATGAGGCCGGACGGCTCATCTTCGACCTCAGCTACCGGCGGCGATAAGCCACCCCACAGCGGAGGTGTCAAATAGCGTTGCCGGCCTGAGCCAGGTCAGGGTGATTGCGCGTTCGATGCTGGCGCGGTGGGTGCCGGTCCAATCCTGAAACGGCAGGCGTCAACCCGCCAATGGCACGGCTCCCCAGGCCGCTGTCCGGATTCAGCCTGAGCCCGAAGCCGCAGATGCTTTTCCCGGACCGGCCGGCGTGGCACGATTAGCTAAGATGCATGCCCCGGGCGGAGCCCTCGTCCGGCCGAACAACCGAGTCAGTTGGGGGATGTGCCATCAAAAAGGAACTGAAAGACGTCGCCGATGCGACCGAGGACGCCACCAACTCGCGCGCGCTGGAAGTAGTGGCGCGGGCCGGGTTTGCGGTGAGCGGCATCCTGCATTTCCTGATCGGCCTCGTTGCCATCCGGCTCGCCATGGGCGGTACGGGGAAGGCGGATGTCAGCGGTGCCGTACAGCAACTGGCCGGCCAGCCGGCGGGTCCACTGCTGCTGTGGGGCTCGTTCGCGGCCTGCGTTGCGCTGGCGCTCTGGCAGACCAGCGACGCCATCTTCGATTTTGAACACATGCCAGCCAAGAAGAAGCTCGGGAAGAAGCTCAAGGCCGCCCTCCAGGCCGTGGTCTACGCCGCTCTCGCCGTGTCCCTGGTTTCCTTCGCCATCGGCGCCGGCAAGGAGAACAGCACCTCCACGAGCGACCTCACCGTCACCGTGATGAAGGCCCCAGGCGGGTACGCACTCCTGCTCTTCATCGGCGCCGCGGTTGCCGTCACCGGAATCATCTATGCCATCCGGGGCTTCCGCCAGTCCTTCACGAAACACCTGAGGCTCCCTGCATCCCAGCAGGCGCAGTCCGCGGTGAAGGCACTGGGCGTCGCGGGCTACGCCGCCAAGGGCATCGCCCTGCTGCTGGCGGGCCTGCTGATCATCATTGCCACGGTGAGGGTCCGTCCCGAAGAATCGACCGGGCTCGACGGCGGCCTGAAGGCGCTGCGTGACCAGCCCTTCGGCATCTACATGCTGGCGGCCGTGGGCGCCGGCCTCATTTGTTACGGCGTCTTCATGGTGGTGCGCGCCAAACTCGCCAAGATGTAGCTTGGCCCAGCCGCCGGGCCGGATGGAGAGCTAGCCGAGCGGCACGGCGACGACGGCCACCGTCTGCTGCTGAGAGTTGCGCATCTCGACGCTGGCGATACTGGTGAGCTGCAAGGGGGTGGCGCCGGTGATCTTGACCCTGCCGCTGGGTGTGGCCGTCCAGGCGCATGCGCGGTCTTCGCCGCCGTCGTGGTCCTTTACCCAGAGCGAGAAGGTGCCGTCCACCGGCAGGCTCCGGCCGTCGACCGCGAGCTCCGTACCCCAGGCCTTCTTGACAAGGCCCACGGTGAACTGCAGTCCATCGCCGGCCTGGACGGAGTAGCTGGCGTCCGGCTTGGCCGGCTGGTTGACCAGCGGTCCGGCCAGGACGCCTAACGCGAGGCAGGCAGCGGCGACGGCCGCCACCGCTGCCGACCACCGGCGTCGTACCTTTCGGCGGCGGGTGGACAACTCATCGAGCAGCCGCCTGGGTACCGGAACAACCCCGGCAGCCCGCGCCGGTCCGGGGCCTGCCGCGGCGGTGAGGGCGACGGCGTCGGCCACCGGAACCGCATCCAGCAGAGCAGGGAGGCTTGCGAGTTCGTCGAGCTCCTGCCGGCACACAGCACAGGATTCCAGGTGCTGCTCGAAGTCTGCGGCGTCGGCGGGCTCCAGGCCACCGAGCAGATAGGCGCCGAGCAGCTGATGCATTTCGGTGCCGTTCACCGCTGCATCCCCATTTCGTCAAGGATGGTCCGCAGCGCCCGCACGGCGTAGAACGCCCTGGACTTCACTGTTCCGCTGGGGATATTCAACGTCTTCGAGGCCTCCTGGACCGTGTAGCGGCGGTAGTGGAGGGCCACCAGGACGCCCCGGTGCTCGGCGCTGAGCCGCAGCAGCGCTTCCTCCATGAGGACCCTGTTGAGGAGTTCGTCGACGCGTTCGGCAGCGTCTACAGGCTCAGCCAGATCGCGTTCCGTGGCTTCGAGGGGCCTGCGCTGGGCTTTTCGGTAGTTGTCGATCATGATGTTGCGGGCCGTCCTGAACAGGTAGCTGCGCAGGCTGCCGGTGATCTCCGGCGCCTGCTGCCAGACGCGCAGCACGGTCTCCTGCACCACGTCATCGGCCAGGTGCGGATCCCGGGAGGCACCGAGGACAAACCGTTTCAGGGCCGTCCCGTGATCACGGTAAATCTCGGCCACCACGTCTTCGTCCAGCGACATGCCATGCCTCCCGGCCTCGTGTGGTTCTACTCTCTTCTGCCCCGTACGACGTATGGGCCGCCGGAAAAGTTCAATGCCGCCGCCGTGAACCATTCTTCACCCGGCGGCGTCCTAAGGGGTAGCGCCGGACTCTGAGTTGGCCGGCACGAGTCAAGGAGCAGCACATGAAGAAGCACCTCAGCATTGGCTTGTCCGCTTTCGCCCTCGCAGCACTGCTTTCCGGCTGTGCTGGCGGTGGCGGCACCACAACACCGACGACGGCGGCCGCGCCGGCCACGAGCGCTCCCGCCGCTTCGGCTCCTGCGACCTCGGCTCCTATGACCTCGGCGGCCGCCAGTTCGGCTCCCGCCTCGGCCATGGCGGCAGAGCTCAAGGTGGCCGAGTCCAAGCTCGGCCCGATCGTGGTGGACGGCAAAGGCATGAGCGTCTACTACTTCACGAAGGACACAAAGGATTCGGAGACCAGCGCCTGCACCGGCGGGTGCATCACCAACTGGCCGCCCGTCGTTACCACCTCGGACGCCCCGGCGGTCGAAGGCGTCACCGGCACCCTGGGAACCATTTCGACCCCGGACGGCAAGAAGCAGCTGACCATCAACGGGATGCCTGTCTACTACTTCGCCAAGGACAAGGCGGCTGGGGACATTCTGGGCCAGGGCGTGAACAGCACCTGGAACCTTGTGGCTCCTTCCGGGGAGATGATCACCGCACCCGCCGGCTACTAAAGACTGCCGGGTTCGCGGAGGAGAGTCTCCTGCCTAGATGAATAATTCCAAGGGCTGTCAGTGGTCGTAGGCGGTCAGTGAGCGGCGGACGGCCTGTCCTGTCTGGTCGTTGTGCCAGATCGCGGCGGTCATGGCCAGGAGGCGCTGGATGATCCGGGCGGTGACGCCTGCCGGGGTGCGTCCGCCGTGGTGTTCGAGGTCGAGCTGGCCTTTGAGGGTGTCGTTGATCGATTCGATGATCTGCCGCAGGGGTTTGAAGAACCGGGATCCCGCCCGCGGTTTTTCTCCCTTCCGGGCCGGGCGCAACAGCTCGATCCCGGCCTGGTCGACGGTCTCCTCGAACCCGGCACCGTAGTAGTTCTTGTCGCCGATGAGGAGCTGGCGGTGCCCGTCGGCACGGACCCTGGCCATGGCCGGGGTGTCGGCGAGGATGTCCAGGAACGTCTGGCGTTCGTCGACCTTGGCCCCGGTCAGGGCGTATCCGATCGGGAGCCCGTGCAGGGTGCAGACCAGGTGCAGGCGCAGGCCCAGAAATACCGGCTGTGGGAGGCGCAGTAGCCGTATTCGGCCCACCCTGCCATCTCGGAGCGGCGGACGGTTTCCTTGGACCTGGCGCATTCGACCGGGGTCGAGTCGACCACCCAGACATCGTCGCAGCCGATGTCGCTTTGTTGGACGAGGACGCCGATGAGCCAGTTCATGGTCGGGAAGAGCCGGCGCAGGCGCTTGTTGTATCCGGCCTGGCCCGGCAGGTACGGGAACATCGTGGCCAGATTCTTGTGGGCATGGCGCAGCCAGCGGGCTTCGCTGGTAAAGCCGAGCAGCGCCTGCATCAGCGCCAGGGTCATCACTTCGGCGTCCGTGATTCGCGGACTGATGCCGATCCGGGGCCGGGCCGGGACCCGTCCCGGATGCGCCTTCAGCAGGTCATCGGCGGCGACATAGAATGCTGTTGCGAGGGTGTCCAGATCGGTGTCCACGTGAACCTCCAGGTTCGGCGTTGGGTAGATAACACCGATTCTGGGCACCCTCCACCCCTCACCAAGGCATGACATGCCGCCCGGACCCCTTGGAATTATTCATCTAGGCGTCTTCCTCCGCGAACTCGACGGCGGCCACGATCTCTTTGGTTTCCGGGTGGATCATGAAGGCTTCGTCGTCCTCTTCGACCATCAGGAACTCGCTCTGGTCCGTGGCGAAGTGCCAGGCCAGGGCACGGTGGCCATCGTGGTCGTAGTTGGGGTTGCCCAAGGTGATCTTCAGCAGCGTGTGGCCCGCAACGTCGCACAGTTCACGGATGATCAGCTCGAATCCCGGAGCGTTCATCAGCTCATCGTCCGCCGCCTCGGCCTGGCGTTCCGCCAGATTCGGGATCCGGGAAACACGTTCGGCGATGTGCCGGTCGAGTTCCGCCTCGTCCAGGACCAGGAGATCCTGCTGGGCGCGAAGCCACGCCGCGTTAAGCGCGGTGATGTCCTCGGTCTCCACGAGCGATTCGAACTCGGCATCGAGCTCTTCCAGCCGCTGCACCGCCTGTGTGGTGCCGTGGCTCCTGTCCGTTGCCCCGTCCGGGTGGTCCCCGTCCAGCTCCGTATCCCCGTCAAGATAGGCGTCGGCTTCCTCCTCGGTGAGCGATTCGAACGCCGCCGCGGTGCGGTTGAAGAGCTCCAGATGCCCCACGGCCCCCATCCCTGACAGCCCCTCGCGAACGTAAGGGTCAATATCCTCGCGCTCCTGCGCGGTGATCACGTACTGGGCGAAGCCGCCGGCCAGGGACTGTGTCAGGTAGAAGTCCACGTAGTAGCTGCGGAGTGCGTTCGGGGCGATTTCCTCGACGTCGAGAAGCTCCGCGTACATGGTGTTGACCACGTCCACGTTCGCGTCGACCACCTCCGCGTCGCCACCGGCGAGGCTGTCCCTGGTCAGGACCGGGGCGTAGTCAGTTGCGGACAGGCTGATGGAAGGGCTGTTGCTCATAGGAAATCCTCACCGTTGAATGCAGATGGCGCTCCGAACCCTTCCACCGTATGTGGCGCCGGTTGCCCGCATCGGCGTCGAAGTTGAACGCCGGGGGAAGACTTGGGGGTCTCGTTCCGGCCGGGGTCCGCCGGCCGCCACTTTTCCACACAGCCCCGGGACCCGACCGGCCTCGCCGCGGGGCGGGGCGGGGCTAGTCTCGGGGCGGGGCCGCTCTTCCGGACACCCCCCGGCCAGGGACGAATCCGCAAGCCACTCCCCGGCTCGCTAAGATGGATCTGATGACCAACTGCCGAAAGTAGTGCGCACATGCCTTCCCATCCGGACGAGAGTGCGGCACTGGCAATACAGACACCCGCGATCAACGACCGCTCCCTTGCGGCCGGGCTTGCCTACGCCATGGGGAGCCGGGTCTCCGTAATCTCCTTCGACCCCGCCACCGGCCTGATGCTCGGCAAGGTGCGGGGCGGCTCCGAAGTGCCCTATTCGACGACGGCGAAGCTGGTCCGGAAGGCGGGCGGCTGGAGCTGCACCGTGGGCGTCTGCAGCTGCCCGGTCCGGAAGGACTGCAAGCACGTGGCCGCCCTGCTGTTCGCGGCCGAGGACAACCCCGCAACGCGGGTCCAGTTGCTGACCCCCGCCGATGCCTCCCGGACCTCCCGCCAGGCGCCGGCCCTCGAGGTGCCGGACTGGGAACAAGCCCTGAGCCCGCTGATCGAGCGCCCCGGCATCACACAGTCCACCAACGGGATTCCGCTGGCCCTCCAGTTCGAAATCGAGGAACCCGCTCCGCATTTCTCCTACACCGGCCGCAGGGATCCCCTGCGCAGCGTGCGGCAGCTGAAGGCCCGGCCCGTGATCATGGGCGCCAAGGGCAAGTGGATCCGCGGGGACGTTTCCTGGAACACCCTGAGCTACCTGAACTACCGGCGCGAGTGCAACGAGGCCCACGTCGAGTGGATGCAGGAATTCCTCGCCTCGCACACGGCCCTCGCCAACCGCCAGCACGCCGGCACCGCGCCCTGGCTGGGGCTTAACACCTACGCCGGCAAGAACCTGTGGAGCCTGCTGGACCAGGCCCGGAAGATCGGCGTCGCCCTGGTCCACGGCCGCGGCCAGGAGCCGGTGCGGGTGGTGGAGCAGCCTGCCGCCGTCGGACTCAATCTCGCCCGCGACGCGCGGAACCCGCCCGGCAGGGATGGCGCCGGCACCATCGTCTCCGCCGGGGCCGCCGGCACCACCGGCAACGCCGGGGATCAGAACGGCGGGCTGTCGCTCGCGCCCACCATCACGGTCGAGGGCGTCGTGGTTGATCCTGCGAGCGTGGGCACCATCGGCCGTCCCGCGCACGGGATCTTCCTGACCACCGGCGGAGACGCCCTCCCCGGGGTCGCGCTGGACGAGTCCATCATCACCCTCGCCCCGCTGGAAAGCGGGCTCAGCGAGGAGCTGCTGACCTTTGTCACCGCCGGGACCACGTTGCACATTCCGGCCCGGGATGAGAGCCGGTTCCTGACCGGCTTCTATCCCAAGCTCAAGCAGTCCGCCCGGGTCACGGCATCCGACGAGTCCGTCGAACTGCCCACCCTGGCTGTCCCTACGTTGTCCCTGCTCGCCAATTACGGCGCGGACCACCGGGTGCGGCTGCACTGGGAATGGCACTACAAGTCCGGGAAGCTGGTCACCGCGCAGCCGCTGTGGCGCCACCCCGGCGATCACGGCTACCGCGATGACCCGGCCGAGGCCAGCATCCTGGAGGCCGTTGGGCAGCCCTGGGACATGGTGCCCGCCTTGGGCGAGTCAGCCACCGGCGGCTGGGGGACGCCGCGGCTGGCGGCCTCGGCCGAACTCAGCGGCCTGGACACGCTGGCCTTCACCGAGGAGGTCCTCCCCCGGCTCCGCGAGCTGCCCGGTGTCGCGGTGGATACCGCCGGCGACATTGCCGACTACCGGGAATCCGAAGAGGCCCCGGTCGTGGCGATCTCGACCAAGGCCACCGACCAGCGGGACTGGTTCGATCTTGGCATCGTCATCACTCTCGAGGGCCAGCCGGTGTCCTTCGCGGCGCTGTTCTCCGCCCTCGCCTCGGGGCAGACCCGCATGCTGCTGCCCAGCGGCGCCTACTTCTCTCTGGACCTGCCTGAGCTGCACCAGCTCCGGGCATTGATTGATGAAGCCCGCTCGCTGCAGGACAACAAGGACGCGCCGCTGCAGATCAGCCGTTTCCAGGCCGGCCTCTGGGACGAACTCGCGCAACTTGGCATCGTGGACGAGCAGGCCGCGGCCTGGCGCGAGGCTGTCGGCGGGCTGCTGGAAGGCGGCGTGAAGGGCCTGCCCTTGCCTGCAACGCTCAACGCCGAGCTGCGCCCGTACCAGCTCGAAGGGTTCAACTGGCTCAGTTTCCTCTACCGGCACGGCCTGGGCGGGGTGCTGGCCGACGACATGGGCCTGGGCAAGACTGTCCAGGCGCTGGCGCTGATCTGTGCAGCCAAAGAAGCAGCGAAGGAGCCGGCCAAGCAGCCCCCCGCGGCGTCCGACGGCGACGGTGCGGCCCCGGACACTGTTGGCGCGGCGCCCGGCGCTGCCCCTTTCCTCGTCGTCGCCCCCACGAGTGTGGTGGGGAACTGGGAAGCCGAGACCGCCCGGTTCGCGCCTGGCCTGACGGTGCGCGCCGTCAGCGAGACGTTCGCGAAGAGCGGTTCGACGCCGGCAGAGGCGATGGCCGGTGCGGACATCATCATCACCTCTTACGCGCTGTTCCGGATCGACTACGACGCGTATGCCTCGCTGGAATGGGCCGGCCTGGTCCTTGACGAAGCGCAGTTCGTGAAGAACCACCAGTCCAAGGCCTACCAGTGCGCCCGGAAGCTTCCGGCGGCCTTCAAACTCGCCATCACCGGCACGCCCCTGGAAAACAACCTGATGGAGTTCTGGGCCCTCACGTCGATCGTCGCGCCGGGTCTCTTTTCGAGCCCCAAGCGGTTCGCCGAGAACTACCAGAAGCCGGTGGAAAAGAACGGCGACAAGGCGCAGCTGGACAAGCTCCGGCGCCGGGTCCGGCCGCTGATGATGCGCCGCACGAAGGAGCAGGTCATCCACGATCTGCCGCCGAAGCAGGAGCAGATCCTCGAGGTGGTGCTGAACCCGCGGCACCAGAAGGTGTACCAGACACACCTGCAGCGGGAGCGGCAGAAGATCCTGGGCCTGATTGACGACGTCAACAAGAACCGCTTCACGATTTTCCAGTCCCTGACCCTGCTCCGGCAGCTCAGCCTGGACCCCTCGCTGATTGACCCCTCGCTCTCGGGCGTGCGGTCCAGCAAGCTCGATGTGCTCTTCGAGCAGCTGGAGGACCTCGTCGCCGAAGGCCACCGGGCGCTGATCTTCAGCCAGTTCACCGGGTTCCTGGGCAAGGTGCGGGAACGGCTCGTCGAGGAGAACATCGAGTTCTGCTACCTGGACGGGAGCACCCGGAACCGCACCGACGTCGTCAACGAGTTCAAGAACGGCGCGGCGCCGGTGTTCCTGATCAGTCTCAAGGCCGGCGGCTTCGGCCTGAACCTCACCGAGGCGGACTATGTGTTCCTGCTGGATCCTTGGTGGAACCCGGCCTCGGAGGCGCAGGCCGTGGACCGCACGCACCGGATCGGCCAGGCCCGGAACGTGATGGTCTACCGGCTCGTTGCCAAGGACACCATCGAGGAAAAAGTGATGGCGCTCAAGGCCAGGAAGTCCCAGCTGTTCGCGGACGTCATGGAAGGCGATGCATTGTCAGGCGGCGCGCTCACGGCGGAGGACCTGACCGGGCTGTTCAACGACTGACACGCTTCAGCCGCGGGGCTGTGCCCGGAGCCGGGACAGGAGCGTCGCGGCGAGCAGCGCCGTCGTCATTTCCAGCGCGATGACCGCCAGCAGCGCCCCGGAGCCTGAGGGCGCCGCTCCGGCTGCCGCGGGAGCGGCGCCCTCGTGGACGTGACCCGATGCCCCGGCGCCGAGGAACAGGAGCGCGTGCACCCCGGTCATCGCCAGGGCCGAGGCCATGACCCGGCGAAGGGCGGCGGCCCTGCCGTGCCGCCAGATGTGCACGGCGCACGGCAGGCACGCAGCCACCATGGCGAGCATGAGCAGGTTCAGCCATGTCCCGTGCTGGTTCCCGGCGACAAGCCACAGGTGCATGAGGCAGGACGCCGCCGTCACGGCGGCGCAGATCCGCGAATGGAAGACGATGCCGGCGATGCCGCCCCGCCGTCCCACGCCGCCCGCCACGCTCACGGCGCCGGACTAGCTGTGGCAGTGGCCGCCGGCCGGCTGTGCACTCGTGGGCACATCCAGCACGGGGCTGCGGTCAAAGAATCCCTCGGGCCGGAGCTTGAAGCCGACCGAGTCCACCGGCATGATGGGCCAGTCCTCGGGACGCGGGAAGTGGGTCAGGCCGAAGGTATGCCACAGAACGATGTCCTGGCCGTCCAGCTCCCTGTCCTGTGCCACAAACTCCGGCAGCCCCGCTCCCCCGGCGTGCTGGTTGACGAAATCGCCTGTGGGGTACCGCTCCTCCTCCGCGAACCGGGTCACCCAAAGGTCTTTCGTGGCAAAGGCGGCCCGCCGGGCAATGGAGGACTCCGGGTCTGCCAGCAGCGTGGGCTGGCCCTCGGCATGGAGCTTGTATCCCACGGCTTCGCCGAGGCGATTCCGTGACTGCGGGTTGGAGATGACCCAGGTCCGGCCGCTGCGGGCATCGGCCTCGCGGGCACCCTCGGATTCGCGGGCGATCACTGTGCGCTTCCGGGAGAAGGCATTGCCGCGTTCATTGCCCTCGCCCATCGCCTGCCGGACCACGTCCTCTTCCTCCACCCGGTTGGTGAAGCCGTCGATCGCCATGTCCAGCCGGGCGCTGAACAGGTGCTGGTGGTACGGGGCGCCCAGACCCGGGGCGAGCTGGGAGATGTTGGCCGAGCCGCCTTCTGGGTAGGCGGAGGTGAAGACGACGCCGGTGGCTTTGGCCTCGAACTCGATGGTGCCGTCGAGGTAGAGGTACCAGTAGAAGCCGTAGTCATAGTTGCCGATGGTGGTGAAGAAGGAGATCACCAGGCGGCGGTTGCGGCGGGTGTAGTTGATGCCGGTCCAGAGGTCGCTGTGCTTGGCCAGGATGCCCCAGTCTTCCTCATGCATGCAGATGCCGTTGCGGATTTCCCGGGGGTTGCCGAAGGCGTCGCTGATGACGGGGCTGAGGTAGGTGATCTCGCCGAGGCAGTCGCAGCCCAGTTCCAGCGAGTTGGCGTACTGGCCCACCAGGTATTCACCGGTGTCGAAGTAGTTCTGCCAGGACCGGATGGGCGACGGGTCCCCGTAGGGAACCACCATTTCGGCGATGGACGCGCGGTTGATGATGGGCCGCTTGCGGCCCCCGTCCCGGAAGGCAAGGTTGTGCAGCACCACGCCTTCGCGGACGTCGAAACCGACGTCGACGCTCCACTTTTCCCACTCGACATGGTTCCCGCCGGTGACGGTGAAGCTGGGTCCGTCCGGCTGGGTGATGTTGATGGGTTTCTGCGTGGTGCGCAGCGGGCCGGTGAGCTCCGGATCGGTGTAGTTGCCGTGTTCGGCCGGAATCTGGACGGCGCCTGTGTCCAGCACCTGCGTGACCTCCTGGCTGACGACGTCGACGTACGCCACCAGCCCGTCCACGGGGTGCGCCCAGGCGCTGTCCTCCGGGAAATCCTGCACGAAGGCCAGGCCACGCAGGATCCGGCGGCCCTTTTCCTCGGGATACTCGAACGCCCCGGCGGACAGCGGGGCAACGCGGACCTTGCTGACATCCAGGCCCCGGCTTGCCAGCGCCTTGAGCCACCGTTCGTCCGTGGCCAGGAGCTGTTCCACGACTTCGAATTCCTCCTCCAGGACGGGAAGTTCGCCGGTCAGGGCCGTGTCCAGCTCGACGGCGGAAATCACCGCGCCGCTGGAAACCGAGACGGTCACGTCGGCCGGGCGTCCTCCGGAGACGTCGTGCAGGAAGACCCGGAACCGTCGATCTTCACTGTCGGCCGGCGCGTGCCTGGCGGGGTCCACCAGGCCGAGGTACGCGATGCGCTGCGTCTCTCCCAGCAGGCCCGCGGCACGCAGGATGCCTTGGACGGCGGTGATTTCGGCGCCCGTGGCCAGACTGTACGGGCTATACGGAGTGAGGGTGTCAGTTTGTACGGGCATCTTGAGGGCCTTCGTTCGGTGACCCTGGCGGGTCAGAACTTTTATTTTCTATAGTTGTAGAGAATACGGAACCGTAAGATGTGCCACAAGAGTCCGACGCAAAATATTTTGGGGAGCTGCCCGGTGCCAAAGATTGTCGACCACGACCAGCGGCGGCTAGAACTCGTCGACGCGACGTGGCGGACCATCGCCCGGCTCGGCATCGAAAGCGCCACCATGCGCGAAATCGCCCTCGAGGCCGGCTTCGCGAACGGGGCCCTCAAGCCGTACTTCCCCACAAAGGATGACCTGCTGACGTTCGCGTTCGGGCATGTCTTCAACCGCACCAACGAACGCATCGCGGAAGTCACCGCCGGGCAGTCCGGACTCGTTGCCCTGAGATCGTTTTGCGTCGAGGTGCTGCCCCTGGATGAGGAGCGGATCAACGAGGCCCGGATTGTCATTCCCTTCTGGCAAAAGGCCATCAACGATCCCGGCAAGGCCCGGATCCACCGGGATTCGATGGCGCAGTGGCTTGCGGCGATCCGTCAGCACCTTGCCGAGGCGCGGCAATCCGGCACCGTCACCACAGCCGTCGCCGACACCGCGCTGGCCGGGCAGCTGCTCAACTTCCTCCTCGGCGCGCAGATCGCGGCGGCACTCGCCCCCGAGGGCCAGGTGGAGCTCGGGTTGAACGAGCAGCTGAAGGGGATCCTGACCCTGCTGGGCAGCTAGCAGCCCGCTCGTCTGTTCTTTTTTCGCCGGTTGTCGAAAAAAGATGACAGCGGCGGGCCGCGCCGCTACCCTGAAAGGACTGTGTCCCACGGCACAGTCCCCGGAAACGGCACAGTCCACGAATTACGACGGCGTCAGGATCTTTCATGACCGCAGTTGCAGCCCGCCCATCCCTCAGTCCGTCCGGACAGCACGTCCGCACCAGCACGGCGGCCTCGTTCGAGCACTGGAGGCACCTCGTCGCGGAGTCCTTCGTCCCCCTGGCCGCCTCGAGCGCAGATGCGGACAACTTCCGCGGCCGCATGCGGGCCCGCAGGCTGGACCGTGTGGCGGTCGTCGAAGTCTCGTCGACCAGCCATGAGGTCCACCGCACGCCGGCGCTCATCGCCCAGTCCAACCAGCGCTATTTCAAGCTCAATCTCCAACTGCAGGGCACCGGGCTCCTGATCCAGGACAACCGCGAGGCCCTCCTGCGCCCGGGCGACCTCTCCATCTACGACACCAGCCGGCCCTACACGCTTGCCTTCGAGGGGGACGCCCGGCTCATGGTGGTGATGTTCCCCTGGGACGCGCTGTCCCTGCCGCCGGACTGCATCGCGCAACTTTCGGCTGTGCGGATGGCCTCCGACAGCGGCCTCGCCGCGATCGTCGGGCCTTTCATCGCCCACCTCGCAGAGAACCTGGACGCGCTGAGCGGCCCCAGCGGGTCCCGCCTCGCCACCAATGCCCTCGATCTCGTGTCCACCATGCTGCATTCGGAACTGGACATGTCCCCGGACCGGATGAGGCCGCAGGCCCTCCTGGCGGCCTCGGTCCGCGAGTACATTGACGCGCACCTGGCCGATCCGCTGCTCTCCCCCGCCTCCATCGCGGCGGCCCATTTCATTTCCACCCGGCACCTTCACAATGTGTTCCATGAATCCGGGACCACCGTGGCGAGCTGGATCCGGACCCAGCGGCTGGAAGGGGCACGCCGCGAGCTGCGGGATCCGCTCCTGGCCGGCATGCCGGTAGCAGCCGTGGCCGGGCGCTGGGGCTTCCTGGATGCGGCCCACTTCAGCCGCTCCTTCCGTGATGCCTTCGGCGAATCCCCCAGCGACTGGCGGCGCGGCGCCTGAGCGTGGCCGCCGCCCGCCGCTGACAGCGCCCGCCGTTTGACAGAGCCAGCAAGCCGGGATGCACAGGGGGCGGTGCCGGATCTGCCCGGCACCGCCCCCCGCCTCCTCAGCCGAGTCGACTACCCGGCGAGCTCAAGCCCAGAGGTCCGGATCTGCCTCTCCACCCGGACTTCCACCAGGACGCCGGCCGCAAAGACCGCGGGGACTGCAATCAGCAGGCCGACGGCTGTTTCTGTGCTTCCTCCGATGAGGGACGTGAAGTTGCTGACCACCAGGTGCAGCACCCACGCCAGCAGCGCGGAAGCGAGGACCGGGGCGATGAACGTCTGCCATAGCTGCCCGCTCACCCGCTCCCGGCGGAAATAGCCGACGACGGCGAGGGAGGACAGCATGTACAGCACCAACAGTGCTGCGACGGCCAGTCCGCTGAACCACGAGAAGAGCGTCAGCACCGGGTCCAGGCCCAGCAGGGCGAACGGCGCCACGAGCAGGAGCGCGATCGCGGTCTGGACCCGCGCGGCCACGGCGGGGGCGCGGTGCCGGTTGGTCCGGGCCAAGGCGCCGGGCAGCGACCCGCGCAGGGCCAGCGAATGGAGGTAGCGGTTGATGCCGTTGTGGAAGGCGATGATGCCAGCCAGGAGGGATGACACGAGCAGGATGCCGGTGACCGTTCCGGCCCACGGCCCGAACAGCTCCACCATAGGCGTCAGCACGAACGAGGTGGAGTCGCCCGATTCGAGGGCCGCGCCCGCGGCATCCATAACGTGGGAGGGGCCGTAGTAGCTCACCAGCATCCACGAAATGAAGGAGAAGAACACCGCGATGACCACCACCGACAGGTACGTGGCGCGGGCCACCGTGCGGTGGGCGTCCTTGGCCTCGGCCGAGTAGATGGCCGTGGATTCGAAGCCGAACATGGACGCGACAGCGAACATGATGGCCACGCCCGGGGCTCCGGTGGCGATTGCCTCGGGCGAGAAGGACGCCGCCAGGTTAATTCCTTCCGGTCCGCCGCCACGGAACAGCACGGTGAACCCGAACATGAGCAGGATCGCGACCTCCAGGCCGACGAGCAGCGCCAGAACCCGCGCCCCGAGTTCGATGTTGAGGGATCCCAGCACCTGTACGCCCGCCATGGTGAGTACGGCCAGCAGCCACCAGGGGACCTCAATGCCGGCGGATCCAAGGAGCCCCGAGAAGGCCGCACCGTACAGGCCGTACATCGCGGCCTGGACCGTGCTGTATGCGAGGAGCGCGAGCCACGCGGCACCCGCGCCGGTCTTTCGCCCAAAGGCGGCGGTCACGTAGGCGTAGAAGGCGCCGTTGGCCTGGATCTTGCGGCTCATCGCGACGAACCCGACGGCGAAGATCACGATGACGATGCCCACTACCAGATAGGCCCCGGGCGCGCCGGCGCCGTTCCCGAGGGCTGCGGCCAGGGGGGATGCGCCGACGATGCCGGTCAACGGCGCCTGGGCGGATAAGACAAAGAAGAGAATGCCCATGACGCCGACGCTGCCGGCGCGCAGCGCGGTGGAGTGCTCCGTGCGGGGACGGTCTTCCGCGGTCCGGGACTCGGAATTTGAAATACTCATCGGATCCTTCTTAACGGTCATGAGTCTGGGAAATGGCTGTCTGAGAAATAGGGGTGCTTGCACCGTGAAATCCAGCATGGCAGGTGACGCCCGTCACTCTTTTGTCGATCCGTGATCGGTTGTTGTTCCCCAGCGCAATGGAACCCAGCGCGACGGCCGCCCTGGCGATCATTCGCACCCGGTCAACTCCAGTTCGCGCAAAGACAAGACTGCACGTCAGGCACCGGAGGACACTCGGACATGTGTCTCAACGACTCAGCGCCTCAACTACTCGATGTGGAGTACCCATGGAAACCTACGACGCCCTCCTCGCCTCGATCACCCCGGTGTCCGGTGAGACCCGCACAATCTTTGACCCGGCCACCGGCGAACCGGTCGGCGAAGCCCCGGTCCACACTGTCGAGGACCTCGAGCAGGCCATCGCCGCCGCGGCGGCCGCGCAGCCGGCCTGGGCTGCCCTGGGCCACGAAGTCCGGTCCGCCGCGCTGCTCAGGGCCGCCGACGCCGTCGAACGCTCCGCCGAGGAACTGGCCCGGCTGCTCTCCCGGGAGCAGGGCAAGCCGCTCAACGGCCCGAACGCCCGCTTCGAGGTAGGCGCCTGCGCCGCGTGGCTCCGCGCCGCCGCCGGCACCCCGCTGGAGCCGGAAACCGTGGTGGACGACGGCGAAACCCGCGCCGAACTGCACTACCGGCCCATCGGCGTCGTCGGCGCGATCGGCCCCTGGAACTGGCCCATGATGATCACCGTCTGGCAGATCGCGCCGGCCCTCCGGATGGGCAACGCCGTGGTGGTCAAGCCTTCCGAATACACCCCGCTCAGCGTCCTGGCCCTGGCAAAGGTCATCAACGAGGAACTCCCCGACGGCCTCCTCACCGTCGTCTCCGGCGGCCGCGACGTCGGCGTCCGGCTGGCCGAACACCCCGCGATCGGCAAGATCATGTTCACCGGCTCCACCGCCACGGGCAAAGCCATCATCAAATCCTCCGCGGACACCGTCAAGCGCCTCACCCTGGAACTGGGCGGCAACGACGCCGGCATCGTCCTGCCCGACGCCGACCCCAAAGCCATCGCCGAAGACCTCTTCTGGGGCGCCTTCATCAACACCGGCCAGACCTGCGCGTCCCTCAAGCGCCTCTACGTCCACGACACCATCTACGACGCCGTCTGCGCCGAACTCACCACCGTCGCCGCCGGCATGCCCATGGGGAACGGCCTCGACGAAAACAACGTCCTCGGCCCGCTGCAGAACCGCCAGCAATACGACGTCGTGGCCCGCCTCGTGGATGCCGCCAAGGAGTCCGGCGCCCGAGTGCTGCTCGGCGGCAACCCGGACCCGGACCAGCCCGGCCACTTCTACCCCACCACCCTGGTGGCGGACATCGACAACAGCAACCCTCTCGTCGCCGATGAACAGTTCGGCCCCGCCCTGCCGATCATCCGCTACAGCACCGTGGACGAGGCAGTCACTATGGCCAACGCGCTCGACGTCGGGCTCGGCGCCTCCATCTGGTCGACCGACCCGGCAAAGGCCCGGAAGGTGGCGGCCCGCCTCGAAGCCGGCACCGTCTGGATCAACAAACACGGCGCCGTGGACCCGCGCGTCCCCTTCGGGGGCGCCAAGCAGTCCGGATACGGACTCGAGTTCGGCGTCGAAGGCCTCAAAGCACTAGGTATCCCGCAGGTCATCAACGGCTAGGCCAGGCCTGTCCGCGATTCCGCAGTCTGAGAGGATCTGCCGGTGCACTCTCCGGCAGATCCTCTTCGCACGTCCGGATGCTGACGACGCCCGCATCCGCGGTGAGCGCACGCGGGCGTTGTCAGACCGCGCGTACGGGGTCACACCGCTGCGGACCGCCCTGCCCGCAGGAGGGGCGCGAAGAACGCGGCGAGCTCCGCCGTCGCCGTCAGGGGCAGGACGTTGGCCACATACTGGTCCGGCCGCACCACTACAACGACGCCGCCGCGGTCGAGACCGCGCAGCTCGAAGATGTCCGCGGCCGGATCGGTGCCGTAGACCTTCTCGTAGTCCGTCAGCCGGAACGGTCCCACCTGCGGTTTGAACGCCGCCGGGACGGTTCCGATGTCGATGCTCGTGTGGTCCTGCTGGTAGATGACCTTCACGTCGAACCATGCGTCACGGTCGGCGCCCGACGGCGTCGCGGCCAGCGGCGAGTCCGGCGCGTTCGCGATCCACTCGGCGAAGTCGGCCACAGGCGACGCCTCCCCGGCCAGTGCCGCGTCGGCGAAGACGTAGATGCGCCACCTGCCGTCCGCCGTGGCATGGTGCCCGAGCTGCACCGGGTTGGTGTCGCAGACCCGCACGACGGGCGCCGACTTGAAGCGCTTGCCGATGGTGAAGCCGGTGGCCAGGTCCTGGTGCGCGGGCGCGGCGATGAGCATGGAGGGGGCGTAATGCGTCATGAACCCCGCGGGGAACTCTGCGGTGCGCACGTAGAAGTCCTCGAGCTCGGAGGGGTTGTCGAACTCCTCGGGCTTCTTCGCCATGAGCGTGGACCACTCCTTGTCGAAGTCGATGAGGTCCTTCGCGATGACCTGGCGCTCGGCCGAATACGTGGACAGCAGGCTCTCGGGGCTGCGGCCCTCGAGCACGTGTCCCAGCTTCCAGGCCAGGTTGAAGCCGTCCTGCATGGAGACGTTCATGCCCTGGCCGGCCTTGGCGCTGTGCGTGTGGCATGCGTCGCCGGTGATGAATACGCGCGGCGTGCGGTTGCCCCGCTGGTCCGGGAGGACGTCGTCGAACCGGTCGGTGAGGCGGTGGCCGACCTCGTACACGCTGTGCCAGGCGACGTTGCGCACGTCGAGCGTGTAGGGGTGGAGGATCTCGTTCGCCTGGGCAATGATCTGCTCGATGGTGGTGTTGCGGACGGCGCCGTTGTCGTTCTGGTCGACCTCGCCGAGGTCGACGTACATGCGGAAGAGGTGGCCGCCTTCACGCGGGATCAGCAGGATGCTGCCGCCCGTGCCGGACTGGATGGCGCACTTCGTGCGGATATCCGGGAAGTCCGTGACGGCGAGCACGTCCATGACGCCCCAGGCGTGGTTGGCCCGGTCGCCGGCGAGCGTGCAGCCGATCGACTCCCGCACCCTGGACCGGGCGCCGTCCGCGCCGACGACGTACTTGGCCCGGACAACGCGCTCCCGGCCTGCGTCGGGGCCGGCCGTGTGGAGGAGCGTCGCGGTGACGGGGTAGTCGCCCTCGCCGGAGACCTCGAGGCTGCGGAACTCCAGGCCGTAGTCGGGCGACATCCGCGTGGGCGCGTTGGCCATGACCTCGGCGAAGTAGTCCAGCACGCGGGCCTGGTTGACGATCAGGTGCGGGAACTCGCTGATGCCCGCCGGGTCGTCCAGGGTGCGGGCGGTGCGGATGATGCGGGAGGGGTCCGCGGGGTCCGGCTTCCAGAACGCCATCTCGGTGATGCGGTACGCCTCGGCGATGATCCGCTCGGCGAAGCCGAACGCCTGGAAGGTCTCGACGCTCCGGGCCTGGATGCCGTCGGCCTGGCCGATGGCGAGCCTGCCGCCGCGGCGCTCCACGATGCGCGTGGTGACGCCCGGGAACTGGGACAGTTGGGCTGCGGTCAGCATGCCCGCGGGGCCGGTGCCCACGATGAGCACGTCGACCTCGTCGGGAAGCTCCGCGGGCCGGTCGACGCCGACGCCGGCGGCGGGCTGGACCCGCGGGTCACCGGATACGTAGCCGTGGTGGTGGAACTGCACGGGGTTTCCTCGTTTCGTCATGTGGGACGCTTCGCCTGAATTGTGTTCGATATTAGAACTCAGTGTTCGATAATAGAATGCGTCTATTGGTCTAATAGTGTACGGCAGATATGACGCGGGTTACAGGCCAGCCGGTATTGGCCAAGCTCTTCAACGTGTGTCACCACCCGGCCGGGGACCGCCTTCAGCAGCAAGTCTGCGATGTCCATATAACTTCTTCCTCTTCCAGGCGATCGTCTGGCGTCCCGGGTCAACGGGTCATGTATTGCCCCGGCGGGGGCGGCTCCCAGCTGACCGCTGGATCAGACTTTGGCGTTGTCCGTGGTGTGGCTGACGGCGGGAGTGCGCTTGTCGAAGATGGTGGCTCCGACCTCCTGCTCGGCCTGGTTACTGATGCTCAGGTCGATGCCTTTCCGGTCACGGAGCACCAGTACGGCGGCCACCGAAATCAGCGCGACAACCAGCAGGTATACGGAAACGGACGTGGTTGTCCCGGTGGCCTGGACCAGCGCCGTGGCAATGGTCGGAGCGAAGGCCCCGCCGAGGATCGAGCCCAGGGCGTAGGAAATGGCGACCCCGGAGAACCTGATCGAGGCCGGGAACAGTTCACTGTAGAGCGCCGCCTGGGGGCCGTAGGTCAGGCCGAGTCCGACTGTCAAAAACGCAAGGCCGAGGAGCAACGCCCAGATGTTCCCGGTGTTTACCAGCCAGAACAGGGGGAAGACTGCCGCGACCAGGCAGCCGTAACCAATGAGGTACGTCTTCTTGCGGCCGATGCTGTCGGAGAGGTAACCGGCAACCAGGGTGAAAATGAACCAGAAGGCGGCGGAGGCAGTCACGGCGAGCAGCACTCCGGTGCGGTCCATGGCCAGGCCCTTGGGGTTGGTGGAGTAGTTAAGGATATAGCCGCCGGTGGTCATGTAGCCTGCGGCGTTGTTACCTGCAAAGACCAGTGCGGCGAGAATAACCAGCAGCCAGTGCTTTTTGAACAACTCGACGATCGGAACACGCGTCTGCTGCTTCTTCTGGGCGATTTCCTCGAAGACGGGGCTTTCTTCCACACTGCGGCGGACAACGAAGCCGACGATGATCAGGACGAAGCTGAGCAGGAACGGGATGCGCCAGCCCCACTCAACAAAGGCCGCGCCGGGCGAGATCACGCCGGACATCAGTGCCAGCACGCCGGAGGCAAGGATCATGCCCAGGGGGACGCCCAGCTGCGGGAACGAGCCGTAGAGGCCGCGCTTGCCCTTGGGAGCATGCTCCACTGCCATCAGTACGGCACCGCCCCATTCGCCACCGGCGGAAATGCCCTGCAGGATGCGCAGCAGCAGCAAGAGTACCGGTGCGATAATGCCGGCAGTCTCGTAGGTGGGCAGCACACCAATAAGGGTCGTGGCAACGCCCATCAGCACCAGGGTGAGGACCAGCATTGCCCGCCTGCCCAGCCTGTCGCCGAAGTGGCCGGCCAGGAAAGCGCCCAGGGGCCGGAACAGGAAGCTGAGTCCGATCGAGGCAAAGGAGATCAGGATGCCGATGTCACTTCCGGCAGGTTCGAAGAAAAGCTTGGCGAAGACCAGGCCCGCCGCGTTGGCGTAAATGAAAAAGTCGTACCACTCGATGGTGGTTCCGATGATGGTGGCGAACGCTACCCGGCGGCGATCCTTTGCCGTCGTGCGCTGCGCATGCGGGAGAGCAGTCATGGATTCCTCATTTCTTGCGGGCACGTCTCTGTGGCCCGGTAGAGGTGGAAGTGCGGTGGCCGCGATCTGGGCCTACGGTCATACATGAAACCGTATATGATTGTTCATAGTAGCTGTGATGAAATTCGTGTCAAGGCTCACATTCAAATCAAGCTCCTATCCGCGCCAATACTACGAACTCCGCGCAGGCCCTTGACGGAACCTTCGGAACCATGCATAGTTTCGTATACGATTTTGTTTTGATGAGGAGATACTTTTGGACCAGGTCAATGAAGACACGCTGGCCGCCGCCAGGAAGGTCATCGCGGTGCACCTCAACTACCCCAGCCGCGCAGCCCAGCGGGGCCGCACGCCGGAACAGCCCTCGTACTTCCTGAAGCCGTCGTCGTCCCTGTCGCTCGGGTCGGCAGAAGCCCCTTCCGCGGTGGAGCGTCCGGCCGGCTGCGAACTGCTCGGTTACGAAGGCGAGATCGCCCTGATCATCGGCAAGCCCGCCCGCCGGGTCGGCATCGCGGACGCCTGGAGCCACGTCGAATGGGTCACGGCCAGCAACGACCTCGGCGTCTACGACCTCCGCTACGCGGACAAGGGCTCCAACCTCCGTTCGAAGGGCGGCGACGGCTTCACCCCGGTCGGCCCGGGAATGATCCCGGCGGACGCCGTGGACCCCGCCACACTGCGGATCCGCACCTGGCACAACGGCGACCTGGTCCAGGACGACACCACCGGGGGCCTGCTGTTCCCATTCGCCCGCCTGGTTGCCGATCTCTCCCAATTGCTCACCCTCGAAGAGGGCGACATCATCCTGACCGGCACGCCTGCCGGGGCCTCGGTGGCCAAGCCGGGCGACGTCGTCGAGGTTGAAGTCAGTGCTGCCGGCCTGACCACCGGGCGGCTGGTCACCCGGGTGGAGGAAGGCACGACGCCGTTCGCAGACTTCGGTGCGCCGCCCAGGACGGATGACCTGCAGCGCGAGGAGGCATATGGTTCGCGGGAAGCGGCCGGCCTTGCCGCGGTGGAGGGCGCCGCCGTCGGGCCCGTCCTGTCCCCGGAACTGAAGGCGAAGCTGGAAAGCGTCTGCACCGCCACCCTCTCCTCCCAGCTGCGCAAGCGCGGGCTGAACAACGTCAGCATTGACGGCCTGACCGCCACGCGGCCGGAGAAACGGGTGGTGGGCCTGGCCCGGACACTGCGCTACGTACCCAACCGTGAGGACCTGTTCAAGACCCACGGCGGCGGGTTCAACGCCCAGAAGCAGGCGATCGACTCCGTGAACGAGGGCGAGATCCTGGTCATGGAGGCCCGCGGCGAGAAGGGCACCGGCACCATCGGCGACATCCTTGCGCTGCGCGCCCAGGTCCGGGGAGCGGCGGCGATCATCACCGACGGAGGCGTCCGCGACTTCTCCGCCGTGGCCGCGATGGAGATGCCCACCTACTACTCCAACCCGCACCCCGCCGTCCTGGGCCGCCGCCACATCCCGTGGGACACGGACATCACCATCGCCTGCGGCGGCACCACCGTGCAGCCAGGCGACATCATCGTGGCCGATTCCGACGGCATCCTGGTGATCCCGCCGGCGCTGGCCGAAGAGGTAGCGGACGACTCCATCCGCCAGGAACGCGAGGAAACGTTCATCGCGGAAATGGTGGCACAGGGCCACAGCGTGGACGGCCTCTATCCGCTGAACGCCGCCTGGCGCACCAAGTACGAGGAATGGGAAGCGGTCAAAGCCAATGGTTGAGACGACGGTGGCAGCAGGCAGCAAGTCCGAGCAGGCCTACGCGGCTATCAAGGACCAGATCCTCCAGGGCCTTTACTCGCCTGGGTACCGTCTGGTGCTTTCCAAAATCGCGGACGGCCTGGGCGTCAGCGTGGTCCCGGTCCGCGAAGCAATCCGCCGGCTCGAGGCGGAGGGCCTGGTGAAGTTCGAGCGCAACGTGGGCGCCACGGTGGCAGGAATCGACCCGGTCGAATACCTCTACACCATGCAGACCCTGAGCATCCTCGAGGGTGCGGCCACCGCACTTTCCGCACCGCTGATCGGCGCGGCGGATGTTGCCCGGGCCCGTGCCGTCAACGCGGAGATGCGCGCCTGCCTGGAACATTTCGACCCGATCCGGTTTACGCAGCTGAACAAGGACTTCCACAGCGTCCTGTTTGAGCACTGCCCCAACCCGCACATCCTGGGCCTCGTCCATCAGGGCTGGGATCAGCTGGGCTCCCTGCGGTCCTCCACGTTCCGCTTTGTCCCCGGCCGGGCCCACGAATCGGTGGACGAGCACGAGGCCCTGCTGCGGCTCATCGAAACCGCCGCCGGCGCGGAGGACATTGAAAAGGCCGCCCGACTGCACCGTTCCGCCACCCTGGACGCCTACCTCAACCAGGCCAAAAACATCTGACCCGATTTCCCCAGGACGCTGACCCGATTGCCCGGGACGCTGTCCGGACCCACCCAGTAGTAAGGAAACAACAATGACGTTTACTGCCGCAGAAGCCAGCACGCACTATGTGCCGCAGGACCTGCCCACCCATATCCAGCACTACATCAACGGCGACTTCGTTGACTCCGTGGGCGGGGCCACCTTCGATGTCCTGGACCCGGTCTCCAACCAGAACTACGCCACCGCCGCGGCCGGCCAGAAGGAGGACATCGACCTCGCCGTCGCTGCCGCCCGCGAAGCCTTCGTCAACGGCCCGTGGCCGAAGATGAAGCCGCGCGAACGCGCCCGTGTCCTGAACAGGATCGCCGACGCCGTCGAGGCCCAGGAGGACCGGCTCGCCGAACTCGAAACCTTCGACACCGGCCTGCCGATCACCCAGGCCAAGGGCCAGGCCCTCCGTGCAGCCGAAAACTTCCGCTTCTTCGCGGACCTGATCGTCGCCCAGTTCGACGACGCCATGAAGGTCCCCGGCTCGCAGATCAACTATGTGAACCGCAAGCCGATCGGCGTCGCCGGGCTCATCACGCCGTGGAACACCCCGTTCATGCTGGAGTCCTGGAAGCTGGCCCCGGCGCTGGCCACCGGCAACACCGTGGTCCTGAAGCCGGCCGAGTTCACCCCGCTCTCGGCATCCCTCTGGGCGACCATCTTCAAGGATGCCGGCCTGCCCGACGGGGTGTTCAACCTGGTCAACGGCCTGGGCGAGGAAGCCGGTGACGCGCTGGTCAAGCACCCGGACGTGCCGCTGATCTCCTTCACCGGCGAGACCACCACGGGCCAGACGATCTTCCGCAACGCCGCCGCCAACCTCAAGGGCCTCTCCATGGAGCTCGGCGGCAAGTCCCCGTGCGTCGTGTTCGCCGACGCCGACCTCGACGCCGCGATCGACTCCGCCCTGTTCGGCGTCTTCTCGCTCAACGGAGAACGCTGCACGGCCGGTTCCCGCATCCTGGTGGAGCGCGGCATCTACGAGGAGTTCTGCGAAAAGTACGCCGCCCGGGCGAAGAACATCGTGGTCGGGGACCCGCACGATCCGAAGACCGAGGTCGGCGCCCTGGTCCACCCCGAGCACTATGCCAAGGTGGCCTCCTATGTGGAGATCGGCAAGTCCGAGGGCCGGCTGCTGGCCGGCGGCGGACGCCCCGAGAACCTCCCTGAAGGCAACTACATCGCCCCCACCGTGTTCGCCGACGTCGCGCCGGACGCACGGATCTTCCAGGAGGAGATCTTCGGACCGGTCGTCGCGATCACCCCGTTCGACTCGGATGAGGAGGCGCTGGAGCTGGCCAACGGCGTCAAATACGGGCTCGCCGCCTACATCTGGACCCAGAACCTGACCCGCGCCCATAACTTCTCCCAGAACGTCGAGGCCGGCATGGTGTGGCTGAACAGTCACAACGTCCGCGACCTCCGCACCCCGTTCGGCGGCGTCAAGTCCTCCGGGCTGGGGCACGAGGGCGGTTACCGCTCCATCGATTTCTACACCGACCAGCAGGCCGTGCACATCACCCTGGGCCCTGTTCATACTCCTAAATTCGGCAGCATCGAAGCCTCCGCCCACAGCGAGGGCTAGTAGCCGGCGACAGCTAGCCCCTCCCCCACCCCCTTTCAAAGAAGAGAGAACACCATGACCAACTTTGTACCCACCCCCACCGTTCCGGCACCGGACATCGTCCGCTGCGCCTACATGGAAATCGTGGTCACCGACCTCGCCAAGTCCCGCGAGTTCTACGTCGACGTCCTCGGCCTGCACGTCACCGAGGAAGATGAGAACAACATCTACCTGCGCGCCCTCGAGGAGTTCATCCACCACAACCTGGTGCTGCGCAAGGGACCCATCGCCGCCGTCGCCGCGTTCGCCTACCGGGTCAAGTCGCCGGCCGAGGTGGACGCCGCCGAGGCCTACTACCAGGAACTGGGCTGCCGCACCGAACGCCGCAAGGGCGGCTTCACCAAGGGCATCGGCGACTCCGTCCGCGTCGAGGACCCGCTGGGCTTCCCGTACGAGTTCTTCTACGAGACCGAGCATGTCGAACGCCTCACCCAGCGCTATGACCTCTACAACGCCGGCGAACTGGTCCGCCTGGACCACTTCAACCAGGTCACCCCGGACGTCCCGCGCGGACGAGCGTACCTCGAGGACCTCGGCTTCCGCGTGTCCGAGGACATCAAGGACTCCGACGGCGTCACCTACGCGGCCTGGATGCACCGCAAGCAGACGGTCCACGACACCGCGCTGACCGGCGGCGATGGCCCGCGCATGCACCACGTCGCCTTCGCCACGCACGAAAAGCACAACATCATCCAGATCTGCGACAAGATGGGCGCCCTGCGCATCAGCGACCGGATTGAACGCGGCCCCGGCCGGCACGGTGTCTCCAACGCCTTCTACCTCTACATCCTCGATCCGGACGGCCACCGGATCGAGATCTACACCCAGGACTACTACACCGGCGACCCAGACAACCCCGTGATCACCTGGGACGTCCACGACAACCAGCGCCGCGACTGGTGGGGCAACCCCGTGGTCCCGTCCTGGTACACCGAAGCCTCCCTGGTCCTGGACCTGGACGGCAACCCGCAGCCCATCGTGGTGCGTGAAGACAAGAGCGAAATGGCCGTCACGGTGGGAGCCGACGGCTTCTCCTACACCCGCGAGCCGGGCGAGGAAGTCGGCTTCAAGCTCGGGGCGCAGCTCTAGCATGCTGGACGCCAGGACCATCGAGGCCATCGCCGACGAGCTGCTGGAGGCGGGCCGGAACCGCAAACCCGTGCCCCTGCTTACGGCCCGCTACCCGGGCATGACGGTGGAGGACTCCTACGCCGTGCAGCAGCTGTGGCGGCGCCGCAACGAGGACGCAGGCCGCAAGCTGGTGGGGCGCAAGATCGGTCTGACCTCCAGGGCGATGCAGGCCGCCACAGGCATCACCGAGCCCGATTACGGTGCCATTTTCGATGACATGGTGCTGGAAACCGGCTGCTCGGTGGCCTGGGATCAGTACACCCATCCGCGGGTGGAGGTGGAACTGGCGTTTGTCTTGAAGAAGGACCTGTCCGGTCCCGGCTGCACCATCTTCGACGTCCTCAACGCGACTGACTACGTGGTTCCGGCCCTGGAGATCCTGGATTCCAGGATCGAAATGGAAGGCCGGACCATCGTGGACACCATCTCGGACAACGCCGCCATGGGCGCCATGGTGATCGGCGGCAACCCGGTAAAGCCCGACGCCGTCGACCTCCGCTGGGTGTCCGCGATCCTGTACAAGAACCAGACCGTGGAGGAGACCGGTGTGGCCGCCGGCGTCCTGGACCACCCGGCCAACGGGGTCCATTGGCTGGCCAACAAGATCGCCGCCCACGGAGACGGCATGAAGGCCGGGGACATCATCCTCGCCGGCTCCTTCACCCGGCCGATGTGGGTCTACAAGGGCGATACCGTGCACGCCGACTACGGACCGTTGGGAGTTGTGACGTGCCGCTTCGAGTAGACCCCGGAAATGCTGATTACGCGAACACGTTCCGCGACGCCCTCGCCGCTGCGGACCGCCCGCTGGCCGGGATGTGGGTGTGCTCAGGCAGCCCGCTCGTGGCGGAGCTCTGCGCGGGGTCGGGCCTGGACTGGCTCCTGGTCGACGCCGAGCACAGCCCCAACGGCCTCGAATCCATCCTGGCCCAGCTGCAGGCGGTGAACGGCTACCCGGTCCACGTCCTGGTCCGCCCCCCGGTCAACGACACCGTGGTGATCAAGCAGTACCTGGACCTTGGCGTGCAGAACCTGCTGATCCCGATGGTGAACTCGGCCGCCGAAGCGGAATCCGCCGTGGCGGCCACCCGCTACCCGCCCCAGGGCGTCCGCGGCGTGGGCTCCGCGCTGGCCCGCGCCGCCCGCTGGAACCGCATCCCGGACTACCTCGCCCGGGCCGGCGAAACGGTCAGCGTCACTGTGCAGATCGAATCGACGGCGGCTGTTGAGGCTGTGGAGGACATCCTGGCGGTGGACGCTGTGGACGCCATCTTCCTGGGACCGTCCGATCTGGCGGCCTCCATGGGCGTGCTGGGACAGCAGGAACACCCCGAGGTGATCGCCGCCGTCGAACGCTGCCTTACTGCTGCAAAAGCGGCGGGGAAACCGGCCGGCGTGAACGCCTTCAACGAAGGCACGGCCCGCGGCTATCTGGCGGCAGGGGCGTCCTTCGTGCTGGTGGGCGCCGATGTTGCGCTGCTGGCACGCGGCTCCGAAGCCCTCGCCGCGAAGTACGTCCCATCTCCGGTGGTTGAGCCTGCCGAAACCCCCGCCAGCTACTGACGCCACCTGCGGCGCTTGAGCCTGCCGAAACGACCAGGCAACGCAGCCGGTCCGCGTGGGTTCCCCGCCACGTGACCCGGCCCGCAACTTTGTCTCCCTCCACCACGGCGTCCTCGACCACGCCGCGGAGTCCGCCATCAAGGGGTCAGTCGGTCCCGCGCGGCCTCCACACCACCAAAGCCTGCGAGCGGGCCCGGGGCCGCTTGCCGCGGGCGAGGCTGACGACGTCGCCGGCAGTGCCTGCCGCGAAAACGCGGGCGTCCAGCGGCTGGCGGCGCCGTCCCAGTTCCTCGGTCAGTTCACCGACCCGCCGCTGCAGCGCGGCGACCTGGCGCTCCAGCTGGAGGATCCGCTTGATGCCCTCGAGGGAGACGCCCTCCTGCGAGAGCCGCTGCACTTCGCGGAGCATCATGACATCCCGCTGGGAATACCGCCGGGATTTGCCCGGGGCGCGGCTGGGCGAGACGATGCCCAGCCGGTCGTACTGCCGCAGCGTCTGCGGGTGCATGTCGGCCAGTTCCGCGGCCACCGAGATGACGAAGATCGGCTGGTCAGCACTGATATTCACGGTCTGCTCCGCTGCCTAGAGCCGGGCCTTGGCCGCCAGGCCGGCGCGGGCATCCTCGCCGGCGGTGGCCGCGGCGAACGCCTTCACGGCGTCCTCCGCTGCCTTGCTGAGCTTCCGCGGAACCGCGACGTCGATCGTCACCAGCAGGTCGCCGGTGGCCTTGGCGTGTTTGACGCCCCGGCCCTTGACGCGGAGGGTGCGCCCGGACGGGGTGCCGGCCGGAACACGGACCTTGACCGTGTCGCCGTCGATGGTCGGGACCTCGATGTCGGCGCCCAGGGCTGCCTCCGGAAAGCTGACCGGAACGTGGATGCGGACATTGTCTCCGTCGCGGACGTAGAAATCGTGCGGCTTCACCGAGACCGTGACCATGAGGTCGCCGTTTCCCGCGGGGCCGTACTGGCCCTTGCCGCGGACGCGGACCTTCTGGCCGTCCTTGATGCCGGCCGGGATCCGGACGTCGATGACTTCGCCGTCCGGTTCGCGCAGTCCGATGGTGGTGCCGCGGATCGCACCGGCAAAGGAGATGCTGGTTGATGCCGTCCGGTCCGCGCCTTTCTGCGGGGCCCGCTGGTAGGACTGGCCACCGCCGAAGCCGCCGCCTCCGCCGAACAGGTCGGCGAACTCGGGCGGTATGCCGCCTGCGGTGCTGTAGCCGCCGGAATGCCGTCCCCCGGCGCCGGTGAACAGCCCGCCAAAGAGGTCCTCAAAGCCCGCACCGCCGCCGGCTGCGCCGCCTGCGCCGCCCGGGGCGAACCTGGCTCCGCCCATGGCCCGGATGGCGTCATACTGCTGGCGCTCGTCGGGATCGGAGAGCACGGAGTAGGCCTCGGAGATGTCCTTGAACTTCTTCTCCGAGGCGGTATCCCCCGCGTTGGTGTCCGGGTGGTGCTGCCGCGCGAGCTTCCGGTAGGCCTTCTTGATGTCGGCGTCGGAAGCGTCCTTGGCGACACCAAGGATCTTGTAAAAGTCCTTGTCCACCCAGTCCTGGCTAGCCAATGGCGTTCCTCTCTAGTTCTGCGTTGCGGTGAAGCTCATCTCACTTTAGGCGAGACAACCGCATGAGCGGAGCGAGACAAGGGGCCCGGGAGTGGCATCGGGCCTGCCGGAGCCGGGTGGCCGAGGATCGCAGATCCTTGGCCACCCGGCGGCGGGGCGGGGCCCCTTGTCTCGCTTCGCGAAGGTGACTACGCCGGTACGGCCACGATGACCTGGGCTGCGCGGAGCACGCGGTCGCCGGACTTGTAGCCCGAGCGCAGGACCTCGCTGACGGTGTCGAACTCGACATCCGGGCCGGGCTGCTGGATGAGGGCCTCGTGGATCGTGGGATCGAACTCCACGCCGGTCTCACTGATGCGTTCCAGGCCGTAGGTCTTCAGCGCGTTCTCCAGCTTGGCTGCGATCGCCGCGAACGGGCCGTCCGCGAGGTCACCGTGCTGCCGGGCGGCGTCGACATCGTCTAGCACCGGGAGCAGGGCGTTCAGGACGCCGATGACGGCCATCTCCCCCGCCACGGCACGGTCGCGTTCGACGCGCTTGCGGTAGTTGACGTACTCGGCCTGCAGCCGGCGGAGGTCATTCCTGAGCTCCTCGGCCGCGGCCGCGTCAACGCCCTGCGCCACCGACTCCTCGGCCGGAACCTCAACACTGTTCAGGATGTCCTCCGCCTGGGACAGTGCGTCCCCGGAACCGGAGTCCCCTGCGGCCGCGTGCTCCTGGTCAGGGTGGCGGGCCTGCCCGGTCTTCGGATCAACCTTGCGGTTGTCGTGGATGACCGGCTTCTGCGGCTCGTTCTCCTGCTCGTTGCCGTGGCTCCGGTTCTCCGAAGAACCGTGCTCCTCTTCGTTGCCGTGATGGGGCATGATTACTTCTTCTCGTCTTCGTCAACGATCTCGGCGTCGACGATGTCCTCGTCGGCTCCGGCAGCCTGCTCGCCGGCAGGTGCACCCTGGGCGCCGGTGGCGCCGTCCGGGGAACCGGCCTGGGCGTAGATGGCCTCGCCAAGCTTGGTCTGGGAAGCCTGCAGCTTCTCGAACGCGGTCTTCACCGCGGCGTCATCGGTGCCTTCGAGGGCCGCCTTGAGGGCGTCGACGTCGGCCTTGACCTCGGTCTTGACCTCTTCGGGCAGCTTGTCGGCGTTGTCCGCAATCAGCTTGTCGACGGAGTACGCGAGCTGCTCGGCCGTGTTGCGGGTGTCAGTTGCCTCGCGGCGGGCCTTGTCCTCGGCGGCGTGCTCCTCGGCGTCACGGACCATACGGTCGATGTCCTCCTTGGAGAGCGCGGTGCCGCCGGTGATGGTCATGGACTGTTCCTTGCCGGTGCCCTTGTCCTTCGCGGAGACGTGCACGATGCCGTTGGCGTCGATGTCGAACGTGACCTCGACCTGCGGGACGCCGCGCGGAGCCGGTGCGATGCCGGTCAGCTCGAAGGTTCCCAGCGGCTTGTTGTCGCGGGTGAACTCGCGCTCGCCCTGGAAGACCTGGATGGCCACGGACGGCTGGTTGTCGTCAGCCGTGGTGAAGGTCTCGGAACGCTTCGTGGGGATGGCCGTGTTGCGCTCGATCAGGTGCGTCATGACACCGCCCTTGGTCTCGATGCCGAGGGACAGCGGTGTGACGTCGATCAGCAGCACGTCCTTGCGCTCGCCCTTGAGGACACCTGCCTGCAGCGCGGCGCCGACGGCGACGACCTCATCCGGGTTGACGCCCTTGTTCGGCTCCTTGCCGCCGGCGAGTTCCTTGACCAGGTCGTAGACGGCCGGCATGCGGGTGGACCCGCCGACGAGCACGATGTGGTCGATCTCGGAGAGCTTGATGCCGGCTTCCTTGATGACGTCCTGGAACGGCTTCTTGGTGCGGTCCAGCAGGTCCTTGGTGAGGTCCTGGAACTTGGCGCGGGTCAGCTGCTCGTCCAGGTGGACCGGGCCGTCGGGGGTGACGGAGAGGTACTGGAGGGAGACGTTGGTGCTGGTGGAGGAGGAGAGTTCCTTCTTGGCCTGCTCGGATGCCTCGCGCAGGCGCTGCAGGGCGATCTTGTCCTTGGAGAGGTCGATGCCCTTGACCTTGAGCTGGTTCAGCAGGTAGTCAACGACGCGCTGGTCCCAGTCGTCGCCGCCGAGGTGGTTGTCACCGGCGGTGGAACGCACCTGGATGGTGGAGAAGTTATCTTCGTCCTTGCCCACCTCGAGGAGGGAGACGTCGAAGGTTCCGCCGCCGAGGTCGAACACGAGGATGAGCTCGTCTTCCTTGCCCTTGTCCAGGCCGTAGGCCAGGGCGGCCGCGGTGGGCTCGTTGACGATGCGCAGGACGTTCAGGCCCGCGATTTCGCCGGCCTCCTTGGTGGCCTGGCGCTGGGCGTCGTTGAAGTAGGCCGGAACGGTGACGACGGCGTCGGTGACCTTTTCGCCGAGGTAGGACTCGGCGTCGTTCTTCAGCTTCATCAGGATACGGGCGGAGATTTCCTGCGCCGTGTACTTCTTGTCGTCAATGGCGACGGACCAGTCCGTGCCCATGTGGCGCTTGACGGAATGAATGGTGCGGTCGATGTTGTTGACGGCCTGGCGCTTGGCGATCTCGCCGACCAGCACTTCGCCGGACTTGGAGAATGCAACGACCGACGGCGTGGTGCGGCCACCCTCGGCGTTGGCAATGACGGTGGGCTCGCCGCCTTCGAGAACGGAGACGACGGAGTTGGTTGTTCCGAGGTCAATTCCTACTGCACGTGACATGTGTTGCGTCCTTCTTTTCTTGGGAAACTTGCCGGGCTGGCCGCGGACCACAGTGGCATCAACCGCGGGGATCCGACCGTTATTGAGCGATCTGCACTCAACTTTACTCAGACCGGGATCAAAGTCAATCCAAAGTTGAGCCATCTAGACTCAACTTTGGACGGAGGCAGCGCGGACCACGGCCAGGCGCGCAGAATTTCCCGGAGTTCCGGCGGATTGACGCCGTCCGGGCTGCGGTTTCGCTGTGCGCGAAGTCCCGCCGGCTAGCGCTCCTCGCGGGGAGCTTCCTCGGGGGGAGCTTCCTCGGGGGGAGCGTCTTCGCGGGGGGCGTCCTCGGCCGGGGTGCCGCCCGCGGTCTTTTCGTCGGTGGAAGCCTGGCCGGCAGGCCGTTCGCCGGCTGTCCGTTCGCCGGCTGTCCCCGCGGCGCCATAGTCGCCTTCAGGGTAGTCGCCCTCCTCCGTGGTGACGGGCGTGCCGCCAACAGCGCCGGCCTTGCCGTAGTCACCCTCGGGATAGCCACCCTCCTCGTCGCCGACGGAGGTTGCACCGGCCGTCCCCGCGGCGCCGTAGTCGCCGGAGGGGTATTCGCCCTCGACTGCCGTGGGAGGGATCTCGCCGGCAGTGCCCGCGTTGCCGTAGTCGCCCTCGACATACTGGCCTTCGGCAGCCTGATCTTCCGCAGCGCCGCCTTCGGCTTCCGCTGCCTCTCCCTCGGCTTCCGCTGCCTCTCGAGCAAACTCACTGTTATCGGACATGTTCGGGTCCTTCCTGGAAGCATTAGGGCACACCCGCGCGGGCGCAGGGGCAGTCTATCGAGCACCGCCGGGAGGCAACAGAGGGGAAGGAAACCGGCCCGGTCCGCTAGCCATTGGAGGGCTGATAGTTGGCGGGATCGAGGCCCGCGACGCCGGCCAGCACCGCAAGATGATGGGCAAAGAGCTCATCCGGGGCCGCGAAGGTGTCCGCGCCGTACTGCCCGAAAACCTCGAAGCTGACGGCCCCGAACAGCGAGGTCCACACCAGCGCACCCCGCGCGAGCAGCCCGTCCGGGACGGAGGCGCCCAGTTCAGTGCGGATCCGCTCGAGGTCCGCCGCCAAGGGCGGCACGACGGCGTTCGGATCGCCTCCGGCGGCCACCCGGCCGGCGCGGTACGCGGCGTCGAGGATCGCCATCAGCGCGTGGATGACCCGCGTGCCGGGACCGGTGGTCCGCTCCGCGGGCGCCTGGTAGCCCGGCACGGGGCTGCCGAAGAGCAGCCCGTAACGGGCGGGCTCGCTGAGCGCCCACCTCCGGACAGCCGTTCCCAGTGCCCGGAACCGGCCGGTGAAGTCCTGCTCCGGCAGAGCCCCGACGGCGGCGTCCACGGCGTCGCCGAGCTCGTTGTAGGCGTCGACCAGCAGCAGTGTGAGGAGCTCTTCGCGGTTCTCGACGTACCGGTACACGGCCGAGGACACGACGCCCAGATCCCTGGCCACGGCACGGAGCGAGAGGGCGGCTGCGCCATGAACGGCCAGATGCTCCCGGCCCAGCCGGATGATGTCCTCGATGGTCCGGGCGCGGGCGCGCTCACGCGGCGTCGACGGCTTCCGGGCGGCGGATTCTGCTGGTGGCATGGTCCCAGCATTCCACAAGGCAGAGCAGTGTCAACAAATGTGAGCAGTGCTCTTGACGTAGGGGCGGCGCAGGTCCATTCTGGATTTAGAGAGCACTGCTCACAGGTATCCGAGAGGGAGATCAAGATGTCCGAGTTTGATAGGCCTGAACCCCGCGAAGCCCCCGCGTTGTACGTCGTGACCGGAGCCGGACCCGTCGGCTGGACGGTTGCGGAACAGCTCGCCGCGGCGGGCCACAGAGTGCGCGTCCTGACCCGGTCGGGCAGCGGACCGTCCCATCCGCTCATCCAACGGACGGCGGCCGACGTGTCCGATCCGGCCCGGCTCGAGGGCCTCTTCAGTGGCGCCGCCGCCGTTTTCCACTGCATCCACGGTTCGAACTACAGCGCCCGGATCTGGGAAGTCGAACTTCCCCGTGCCGAGCGGAACGTACTGGCCGCGGCCGGTGAGGCCGGCGCCGTCGTCGTCTTCCCGGAGAGCCTCTACTCCTACAGCGAGCCGGACCGGATCATGGCGGAAGACAGCCCGCGCGAGGCACCGGGCGGCAAGCGCGGCATCCGCACCGCCCTGCTCAAGGCCCGGGCGGCGTCCGGAACGGACACGGTGAGCGTCGTGGCGGGTGATTTCTTCGGACCGCGGGTCCGCGGGGCCCATGCCGGCGAGCGCATGCTGCGGCCGGTACTGGCAGGCAAGCCCCTGCTGGTGATCGGGAGGGCGGACCAGCCGCACTCCTTCAGCTATGTGCCGGACCTGGCAGCGGCCATGATCCGGGCTGCGCGGGACCGCTCGCTGTGGAACAAGGTCTGGCACACGCCCACGGGCCCGGCGCTCGGCCAGCGGCAGATCGCCGGTGCGTTCGCCGCCGCGGCGGGCGTGCGCAGGCCACGCGTGGCCGCGGTGCCGGGCTGGGCGCTGCGGGCGATGGGGCTGCTCTCCCCCGGGACCCGGGAACTGGCCGAGACCCTCTACCAGTTCGAGAAGCCGTTCGTGATGGATTCCCGCGCCAGCGAGGCGGCCCTGGGACTGCGGCCGACGCCGCTTCAGGCGGCGGCCGCCGCCACCGTGGCCTGGTGGGGGGACCAGGCACGGTGACGGAAGCTGCGGCCACGGGGCGACGGCGGGCTACCGGACCCCGGCGTCCGCGGCCTCGGCCGCCTCGGCGGGCAGTCCGCTTGGGCGGTTCCCGGGGATCGGCGCAGCGAGGGCCCCCCGCCTGCCGGCCCACAACGCGGCCGCCGCAAGGACCAGCGGGACCACAAGAGCCCAGCCACTGAACAGCAGCACCGCCACCATCACTGCCGCGGCAACAATGACGCCGTACCAGGCGGCGGTCCGCGCCGGCAGCAGGCGGATCCCGGCGGCCAGCCCGAACGCCGTCACGGCCGTGAAGCAGGCGGATGCAGCCCCGATCTGGAACTGCATGTTGCTGAGCCCGGCCGCCGCCGCGCCGTAGGACAGGAACGTCATGCCGGCGAGTACGGCCAGGCTGGCCGCGGGCACAGTCCCGGCGTCCCCCGCCAGCGTCCGCGGCAGCACGCCGTCGGACGCCAGGCTGGCGCCCAGCCGGCTGGCACCTGCCACAAACGTGTTGATCGGGCCGAAGGTCAGGACCGCAGCAGCGACGGCGGTGAGCGGCCCGGCGAGTCCGCCGAGTCCTTTCTCGAGCAGCTCGGCGATCGGCACTTCACTGCCGGGGAGGCGTGGCCCCAGCACGGCCACCGAGGCTGCAACCACGCCGATGTAGGCCACACCCACGACGATCAGGGTCAGCCAGGTGGCGCGCTTGAGGTCGCGTTCCGGGTGGCGGAATTCCCCGGCGATATGGGTGACCGCCTCCCACCCGGCGAAGCAGAAGAAGAGCAGGCTTGCCACCCCGCCCACCGCCCAGTAGCCATGCGGGGCAAACGGTTCGAAGTTCTCGGCCTTGGCGTACGGGGCGGCCAGCGCGACGGCGAGCGCCAGCAGCCCGATCAGCAGGACCATCAGCACCAGCTGGATGCCGCTGGACATCCGGATGCCGACGGCGTTGCTCGCGAAGGCGGCAGCGAGCAGCAGGGCGGCCGCCAGCAGCGCCGTTTCCCGCCCGCCACCCACCGCGTGGGCGATGTAGTTGCCGCCGATCACCGCCGTCGCCGGGGCACCGAACGGAATCGCGAAGTAGAAGAGGTAGCCCGCCACGGCTGAGGCGCGGCGGCCGTAGGCCCGCGTGACGAAGTGGGCTATCCCGCCGGCGTCGGGCTGCTGGCGGCTCATTTCGGCGAAACTGAACGCCACGGGGGTGCAGAACACCAGCAGCAGGGCCCAGGCCAGGAGCGACGCCGGGCCTGCCTCCTTGGCTGCGATCGCGGGCAGCACAAGGATGCCCGAGCCCAGGATGGCCCCCACGTAGATGCCGGTGGCGCGGAACAGCCCGAGCCCTGCCTTTTTGCTGTTGATGGTCACCCCTCCAATCATCCGCAGAACCGCCCCGAGCAGAAGCGGCAAAACCGACGTCCATGCGCGAAAAACCGCCGCCGCCGGCTGACTGCGCCGGCTGACTGCGTGGCGGCTCCGTCCGATTGCACCCGCGGGGCGGTAGCGTTTCATTATGAGTGCGCAGCAGCCTGACGATGTGTACAGCCACGGCCACCACGAGTCGGTGGTCCGCGCCCACGCTTCCCGGACGGCGGAGAACTCCGCAGCGTTTGTGATTCCGCACCTCCTCCGCGGGGTGTCGGTGCTCGACGTCGGCTGCGGCCCGGGCAGCATCACCTGCGACTTCGCCGTGCTGGTGGACCCCGGCAAGGTCACCGGACTGGACCGCTCCCCCGAGGTGATCGCCCAGGCCACCGCGCTGGCGGCCGAACGCGGCGTGCAGAACGCCGGGTTCGCGGCCGGGAACGTCTATGACCTGGACTTCGAGGATGAAAGCTTCGACGTCGTCCATGCCCACCAGGTGCTGCAGCACCTGACCGATCCTGTCGCAGCCCTGCGCGAGATGCGCCGGGTGGCAAAGCCCGGCGGGATCGTCGCGGTCCGCGATGCCGACTTCCACGGCATGAGCTGGTACCCGTCCCTCCCGGAGCTGGACGAATGGATGGAGCTTTACCAGCGGATCGCCCGGCGGAACGGGGCGGAGCCCGACGCCGGCCGCCGCCTGGTCTTTTGGGCACAGTCCGCCGGCTTCACCGACGTCGCGCCCTCGAGCAGCAACTGGCTCTACGCCACAGGCCAGCAGAGGCGGTGGCAGGCGCGCGTGTGGGGCGAACGGGTACTGCACTCCGCCTTCGCGGACCAGGCCCTCGAGTACGGCTTCGCCACGCCCGCCGATCTGGCCCGGATTTCCGCCGGCTGGCACCGCTGGGGCTCCACGGACGACGGCTGGTTCCTGATCCCCAACGGCGAGGTCATTGCCCGGGCCTGAGCGGCAGGCCCTTGTCCACATAAGCGCTCCTGGATCTAGAGCTCCCAGTGTGGGCTTTCTAGCATCTAAGAATGATCATCCAAGCAGGTTTTGACTTCGAGTTTCTCGCCCGCCCGTTCATTGTCCAGGACGGCAGACTCATGCCGAAGCTCGTGGTGATTTGTGTGGACGCGGAAATGCGACTGAACAGCGTGGACGTCATCGCCGGAGATTTTGCGGGCTCACTGACCCCTTTCCACGATGCTGTCCTGGTGGCGCTGGATCCGGAATACACCAAGTACTTTGCCATCGCCCACCCTGGCAGATTCAGCGAATACGACTTCGCGGAGCCAATCACGGACGAGGCCGATGAATTGGAATTGAAGGCGGCCGAACGGGGCATGCAGCTGATCGGACACTTCGCCATCGACGAGACGGGCTATATGTCGGCCCGCGCGCGCTCGTACTTTGACCAGTATCCGGAGCACGATGACCTTCCCAGGACCATGAATCATTGGTCGCATTCAAAGCTGGGCAAATGTGGCTGAACTTGGTCGGATGGCGGATCTCCCTGTCAGTGCACGGCCTCGGGAACGGCTCCTCCGGCTCGGCGCTACAGCACTGAGTGATGCTGAATTGGTGGCGATCTTGCTCGGGGCGGGAAGACCCGGCGTCAATGTACTGATTTTGGCGCAGTCCATGTTGGTCGACTTCGGCGGCGTGGCGGGCTTGCTTCGCCTACAGGCAGCTGACCTCACGGCTTGGCCCACAGGGAACCCGGACACTGCACCGGCCCCGGCACCCTGCCGCCGGCCGGACGGCTGACCGCACGTCATCCAGCACGGCCGCGGAATCCGGCACGCCTTCGGCAGTAAACTGAATCAGTGCAACCCTCCCTTTGGCTGGCCCTCGCAGGCGCCGGCGTCCTGATCAGCTTCACTCCCGGCGCGGGCGCCATCAATACCATGAGCAACTCGCTGAACTCCGGCTTCCGCCGCTCGTTCTGGGGCATCCTCGGCCAGCAGGCCGCACTCATTGTGCATATCCTGATCGTGGCCCTGGGCGTCGGGGTCCTCGTGGCGAGCTCGCCGGTGGCGTTCAACGTCATCCGCTACGCCGGCGCTGCCTACCTGGTCTACCTGGGCGTCCGGCAGTTCCTGCACCAGCCCGATCTGGACCAGGAGAAGGCTGCCGCGCTGCGCAACGAGCCGGCATTCTCCATGTTCCGCCGTGGCCTCTGGGTGAACATCCTGAACCCCAAGGCCATCGTGTTCTTCCTGGCGTTCATGCCGCAGTTCATCCGTCCGGAGCAGCCGTTGCTCCCGCAGTACCTGGTCCTGTCCCTCACCGTCGTGGTGATCGACATCCTCGTCATGTGGTTCTTCTTCGCCGCCGCGGCCACGTCCTTCCAGCGGTTCACGCACGACGCCCGCGGGCAGAGGATCCTTAACAGGACATTCGGCGCCTTGTTCGTTGCAGTGGGCATCATGCTGGCGTCGATCCACTAGCGCCCGGGCCCCACGTCAGAAAATGACAACTTAGTAAAACTCATTGACTGAGTCTGCAATATTGACGGAGGCCGGCTAGCCAAGAGGCGCCCGCATCATTCATGCTTAGCAATATGACCTCAACGTCGAGCCCGTACCGGATCATCGCGGTCTGCACCGGAAACATCTGCCGGTCCCCGATGGCCGAGCTGATGCTGGCCGACGACTTTGCCGCCGAGGGTCTCGCCGGCGCCGTCGTGGACTCGGCCGGTACAACTGCCTACGAGGCCGGCCGGCCGATCGATCCCCGTGCCGCCCGCACGCTCCTGGGCCACGGCATCTCCTCAGACCACCACACGGCGCGTGAATGGCGGCCGGAATGGTTCCAGAGCCGCGAGCTGATCCTTGCCCTGGACGTGGACCACTATGGCTGGCTGCGGCAGGCGGCACCGGACCGCGAATCGCTGTCCAAGATCCGGATGCTGCGCAGCTTCGATCCCGCCGTGGCCGGCAAGGATCCCCTGGACCAGGGCATCGAGGATCCCTGGTACGGCGGACACGCGGACTTCGACACCACCTGGAACCTGATCCACGCCGCAATTCCCGGCATCGTGGGGCATGTCCGCGCCCAGCTGGCGCAACGGCAGCGGCCGGAGCAGCGGGTACGCTCTATTTCATGAGCCCCGCACCCGTCATCATCGCCATCGACGGACGGTCCGGCGCAGGAAAGACCACTCTCGCGATCGAACTCGCGGCCCGGCTCCGTGAGCACCACAAGGTCTCCCTGTTCCACCTCGAGGACATCTACCCCGGCTGGAACGGGCTCGCCGCAGGAGTTGAACGCTACGTCTCCACGGTCCTGAAACCGCTGCACCATGGCGAACCCGCCGACTGGGTCAGCTGGGACTGGAACCGGCACTACGACGGCGAAACCCGCACCACCCAGCCCGCCGAGATCGTCCTGGTGGAAGGTGTCGGCGCCGCGGCCGAAGCCGCCCGTCCGTTCCTTGACGCGGTGGTCTGGGCGGACTCCCCGGACCAGGACCGCCGCAGCCGGGCGCTCGCCCGCGACGGCGAAAGCTACGAACCCTACTGGGACCAGTGGGCCGCCCAGGAGCAGGAATGGCTGGCCGCGGACGATGTTCCGGCGCACGCCGCGGTGCGCGTGCTCAACCTCGCGGACGGCGCCGCCCCCGAGGAGGTGCTGCAGTCCCTGCAGTACCTGCCCGCTCTTGCCCCGGTGCTGTTGCCTGAGCTCGCGGCCCGCCGCGGCCTCCAGCTCCACACCGAACGGATCGACGCCGAGCCGGACGCCGTCAGGCTGTTCGAGCGCCTCTTCGGCCGCTCCGCCAACGCGGTCTGGCTGGACTCCTCCCTCAAGCCGGAAGAACCGGGACTCTCCGGCGTGGCCCGGGACGGAGCGGCGGCAGAGCGGAGCCGCTTCAGCATCCTGGCGGACGACGGCGGCCGCTTCGGCCAGACGGTCCGGCACAGCTCCGGCAAGACCTGCGTGAGCGTCGGAAATGCCACCGTAAAAACTGAGGGACCGTTCTTCCGCTGGCTCGACGGCGTCTGGGGGCGCCGGGCTCTCCGCGTTCCCGAGGACTACCCGTGCGGGTTCACCCTGGGTTGGCTCGGCTACCTCGGCTACGAGCTCAAGCGGGAAACCGGCGGCAGCGATGTTGCCTCGGCGACCCCCGACGCCTGCCTGCTCTTCGCCGGCCGCGCCGTCGTGCTGGACCATCTTGAAGGTACGGTATGGCTGCTTGTCCTGGACACGCCCGAGGCCCGGGAGTGGCTGGCGGCGGCCCGGTCAGCCGTGGCAGCGGCCGTGGCGGACACGTCCACGGCCACGGTGCCAGCCACGGCGACCGTGCCGGCCGGCGGCAGCAACGACGTCGTTCTTTCCGCCAGGCTGGACTCTGCCGGGCTGGACTTTGCCGCGCGGGACTCGGAGGTCTCCTACAAGTCGAAGATCACCGAGGCACAGCATGAGATCGCCGAAGGCAACAGCTACGAGGTCTGCCTCACCACCGTGCTGACGGCAAAGGTGCCGGCCGGCGCGCTGGATCCCTGGCCGGCTTATCTCGCGTTGCGGCGCCGTAACCCGGCGCCGTTCGCCAGCTACCTGCGCTTCGGGGGACTCAGCGTGGCCAGCACCTCGCCCGAGCGCTTCCTGCGCATCATGGCCGACGGCGGGATGCGGGCCGAGCCGATCAAGGGCACCCGGCGCCGGGACGCCGACCCGGTGCGGGACGGAGCCCTGCGGCAGGAACTCAAGTCTTCGCCCAAGGACCGCGCCGAGAACATCATGATCGTGGACCTGCTCCGGAATGACCTGAGCCATTTCGCCGTGCCGGGCTCCGTGTCGGTCAGCCGGCTGTGCGCGATCGAAAGCTACGCCACCGTGCACCAGATGGTGAGCACCATCGACGCCCGGCTCCGGCCCGGGACGCCGCGGGCCGAGGCCGTGGCGGCCTGCTTCCCCGCGGGGTCGATGACCGGCGCCCCGAAGGTCAGCACCATGGCCATCCTGGACCGGCTGGAAGGCGCACCCCGGGGCGTGTACTCCGGCGCGATCGGCTACTTCTCACTCAACGGGGCCACCGACCTCGCCGTCGCGATCCGGACGCTGGTGGTCAACGCCGACGGCGGCGCGGACGGCGGAGGCGGAGCGGAGCTGAGCCTCGGCGTCGGCGGCGCAATCACGGCGGATTCCTCGCCGCAGGAGGAGTACGAGGAGATCCGGACCAAGGCCTTCGGCGTCCTCTCGGCGCTCGGCGCAGACTTCCCGTCCGGCTGAGCATCCACCCGTTGCATTTGTGCCACCAGTCCACTAAAACTATGGTGCGGCCGCGCCCTGCCAGCGTGGTCCTTCAGGATTCCGTTCCCAGGGGAAATCATGATGCCATCCCGGAAGTCCTTGCGTTCCATCCTCGTCATCGTTTTGGCTTTCCTCGGCATGGCCCTTGCCCCGATGCCGTCGTCTGCCGCTGGCGATCCGATGCCGCCGCTTCCGCAGGTGCAGGGAATCACAGCCGCCGAGCAATACAACATCCTGCATCTCTATTACAACGGGCCCACGGTCCGTCTCACCTTTGATGACTGCGCCACGCCAGCAAGGCTGACGGGGATGCTGGCCTGGCTGACGGCATACAACATCCAGGCCACGTTTTTCTTCACGGGCCAGTGCATGCTGGCGCATCCCGGCTACGAGTCGCAGCTGGTCAACGCCGGTCAACTTCTCGGAAACCACAGCTACGACCACCGCGACTACTCCCGCATGACTTCCGCCCAGATCAACGATGAGGTTCGCCGCTCCGGAAGCGTGGTTCCCACGACCACCCCCAAGCTGTGCCGGCCACCGTACGGCGCGGGCGCCTTCAGCCTGAACGTCTATGACGCCCTGGCGGCAGCCGGCTGCAGGCCCGCTTTCTGGACGGTGGACACCCGGGACTGGGATGGATCGTCGGCGGCGACCATCATCCAGCGGGTCCAGTATGGCGACGCGACTACCCCACGCGTCTACCCGGGCGGGGTCATCCTCATGCACGGCACCGGTCTTCATACCCTGGAGGCGCTGCCCGGCGTCCGCTCGGCACTGATCTACCGCGGCTACGCCACCTTCCACATTCGCTAGTGGCTCAACGGATGGTGTGGATTACTACTGCAGGGTGGCGGTCAGCCGTGCGACGTTGTCCACGTACTTGACCAGCATCGGCCGCTTCATCCAGTCCTCGAGCACCAGCTCGCGCGAGATCTCCCGGTAGGTGTCCTCCACGGCGCGGACCCTCTGCACGATGTCCTCGCCCAGGAGCATCACCGAGACCTCCAGGTTCAGCGAGAAGGAGCGCATGTCCATGTTGCTGGAGCCGAGGACGGCCACCTCGTCGTCGATGGTGAAGTGCTTGGCGTGCAGCACAAACGGAGCCTTGTACAGGTAGATCCGCACGCCGGCCTCCAGCAGGGCCTCGTAATAGGACTGCTGGGCGTGGTGGACCAGGAACTGGTCGCCCTTTTCGGAGACGAACAGTTCGACGTCGATGCCGCGCTGCGCCGCCGTCGTCACCGCGTAGAGCAGGGAGTCGTCCGGGACGAAATACGGGCTGCAGATCGAAATCTTGTGCTGCGCCGAGTAGATCAGCGTGTTGAAGAGCCGGAGGTTGTTTTCGGTGATGAAGCCGGGGCCGCTGGGCACCACCTGGGCCGTGATGCTGCCAGCGTGCAGTTCGGGCCGGTGCGCGAGCTGGTCCTCGAGCGACTCGTCGGTCTCGCTGAGCCAGTCGGTGGCGAAGACCACGTTGAGCGTCGTGACGATCGGACCGCGCAGGCAGGCCATCAGCTCCACCCACTCGCGGCCGATCTTCCGGTGCCGCGGGTTGTTGTAGGAGGGCTCGATCAGGTTCTGCGAGCCGGTGAAGGCGATCTCGCCGTCGATCACCAGGATCTTGCGGTGGTTGCGCAGGTCCGGCCGGCGCCACTGCCCGTGCACGGGCCGCAGCGGTAGCATGGGCCGCCAGCGGATCTTGCTGGCCTTGAGCCGGGCGATCAGTTTGCCGTAGCCCTTGATCCGCAGCGTGCCGAGGTGGTCGAAGAGCAGCCGGACTTCGACGCCGCGCTCGGCCGCCTCTTCGAGGGCCGTCAGAAGATCGTCCGTGACGTGGTCGCTGCTCATGATGTAGAACTCCGCGTTGACGAAGTCCTTGGCCTCGCGGACCGCCGCCGCCATCGCCCTGATGGAATCCGGATAGCCGGGCAGCAGCTCCACGCTGTTGCCGTCCACCATCGGCAGCGAGCCAAGGGTCTTGTTCAGCTCGGCCGCGGAGGCCACCCATTCCGGGCCGTCGTAGCGGCTTTCCTGGCTGGCCAGCTCCGAGGTGCCCGCCCGGACCCGGGTGTTCACCGCCTCCTGCTGCGCCCGGCGCTTGCGGGAGAGCCGGAAGTTGCCGAAGAGCAGGAACAGCACCAGGCCCAGGGCCGGGACGAAGAAGATGCCCAGCAGCCACGCCATGGCGGTGGTGGGCCGGCGGTTTCCGGGGATGATGCCGAGGGCTAGCACGCGGATGGCGAGGTCGATCACGGTCACAATGAGAATGGCCCAGGACGGGAGCGTCCCCGCCAGCGGAAATGGCCACAGCACAGGCGAACCCCTCAAGCTCCAGACCCGCGGAACAGTTCCGGAACGGGCAACGTGCAAATCCTATCCGAGGCACGCCGCACGGACATGAAATCCCCCGCCACGGCGGGACGACCGCCCCTCGGGAACTAAGCTGAAACCATGACTTCTCCTGCCCCAGTTCCCGGCCCGGCGACGGTGCTGGTCTTCCTTGATCCCGAGTTCGAAGACGGCCGCATCGCAGACGCGTCCAAGCCGCAGTTGATGGCCACGGACCAGGGAGCCACCCGCGGTGACGGCGTCTTTGAATCGCTCCTCGCCGTGGGCGGCCGGCCCAGGAAGCTGCAGGCCCATTTAAGCCGTCTGGCCGGGTCCGCCCGCTTGCTGGAGCTGGACATTCCCGCGGAGGACCAGTGGCGGCGCGCCATTGAGACCGCGATCAGCGAGTACCGGAGCCAGCATGTGCCCGCCACGGCGGACGACACGGCTCCTGCTGATGAGCTGGTGGTGAAGCTCCTCGTGACGCGCGGCGTCGAGGGCGGGGGCGGGCCTACTTGCTGGGTCCAGGCCTCCGCTCCCGCCGCCGCGGGCCACCGCCAGCGCGCGACGGGGATCGACGTCATCCTCCTGGACCGCGGCTACGACAGCGAGGTGGGCGAGCGCGCCCCCTGGCTGCTCCTGGGCGCCAAGACCCTCTCCTACGCCGTCAATATGGCAGCGCTGCGCTACGCCCACCATCGGGGCGCCGACGATGTCATCTTCACCTCCGCGGACGGCAGGGTCCTCGAGGGCCCGACGTCGACAGTCCTGCTGGCGCACCTGGAAACCTCCGACGATGGCGAGGGCGGCATCCGCACGGTCCGGCGGCTCATCACACCCCAGCTGGACAGCGGCATCCTGCCCGGAACCTCGCAGGGCGCCTTGTTCGCCGCCGCCAAGGCTGCCGGCTGGGAGCTGGGCTACGGACCGCTGGAGCCGAAAGACCTGCTCGACGCCGATGCCGTGTGGCTGATTTCGAGCATCCGGCTGCTGGCGCCGGTCAACCACCTGGACGGCAAGGAGATCGGCACTCCGGAATTGCGCAAGCAGCTCACGGCCGAGCTGAACGTGCTCTACGCCACCATCGAGTAGCCGGCGCTCGGAGGCTTAGGCCCAGGCTTTTTTGAGCGCGCGCCAGGCGTCGTCGTCGAGCATGCTGGACGGTGTGACGGCGACGGCGGCCGCTCCGCCGGCGACGGAAGCCTGCAGCCCGCTCGCCAGGTCCGCGGCGGAGACACTGCCGTCCTTGGCCCACATCCCTATCGAGATAGCGAACTTGCCGGACCGCTTCGCCATGGCGCTGGCCAGCTCGGCGGAGTACGCCGGTGCGGCGTCGTTGAGCGCGAAGTAGTTCCACACGACGAGCCGGTCCGCGGCCGCGGCGAGCAGCCTGTAGTCATGGCCGCTCTCCGGCCTGTCGCCGGAAGGATCGTGCCACGGCGCACGGACGTCCATGTCGAGGGTGGCACCGTTGGCGTGCGCGGCCGCCGTCGCCTTGGCCACTAGGCCAGCCACCGACTTCGACCGCCAGGACCCGATGCTGGGGTGTTCGACGTCGATGTTCCCGTTCGCGAGCCGCGGCCAGTCCGGGGCGCCGCTGGCCAGCCTGTAGGAATCGCGGTCGTCGCCGCCGTAGGTGTTGTTGTCGAACATCAGTTCCGTCAGGGCCACGGCGTCCGGCTGGTACCGCGCGGTCACCTCGGCCACGAAGTCCACGAGCCGCTCCCCGACGGGTCCGGTCGTGAGGGCGGTGACGCTTGCGAAGTCTTTGGACCGGGTGCCGTCGAAGTTGACGCCGGCCACGCCGGGGTTGGTGCTGATCCAGCCCGGCACCAGCAAGTCGATGGTCAGAGTGATCCTGCGTTTCTTGCCATCGCCGCCGATGCCGAGGGCCTTGATCGCTTCGGCCACGTGGTCCCGGCCGGGGACAGCCTCAATCTCGGGGTGGGCGTCCCAGGGGAACGCCGTCCAGTCCAGCCGCCCGACGCTAATGGTGACGCTGTTGGCGTTCACCTCGTCAAGCCTCTTGGCCAGGGCCGGCAGGGTGGAGGCGGCATCGACCACGGTTTCGTAGCCGACGCCGACCGTGCGCTCCGCGGCGGGCGCAGTCGCTTCGCGCGGTTCCCCGCACCCTGTGGCGGCAAGCGCCAGCACGGACAGGAGCGCCAGGGCGGGGAGGAAGGCCGGTCCGCGCCTCAAACGTTGACCTCCGCGCGCGGGGCGGGCGCGGTGACACTGACGACTCCGGTCCGCGTGAGCTTGTTCCAGTGAGCCTCCTTGCCCCGGAGTTCCTGGACGAGCGCGGCCACCATGGTCAGGCTCGTGAATACGGAATAGAGCGGGATGAGCGGGAGCGCCCAGACATGCCGCAGGTCTTTCCACGCCCTGTTCATGGCCAGGGCAAACACTGTGAGCAGCAACGTGATGAACAGCCCCAGCCAACCAAGGACCGCCCAGGCGTCGGCGCCGAGCGGGCTACGGCCCAGTGCCACGAGGAAGACCAGGTCCAGGAGCACGATGATCTGGAGCACCGGGAGGACCACCATGGTTATGGTGTTGAAGAGCAGGTAGGCACCGAACTGGCCGTGCCGGAGGTTCCCGATCATGCCCTTGTGGACGCCCATGGTCTGCAGCAGCCCGCGTGCCCAGCGGACGCGCTGGCGCCAGAGCGCACGGATGGTTGACGGCGACTCAGCATAGACGAGCGCCCGCGGAGCGAAGACCACCCGGTAGCCGGCCTTGTGCACCCGCCACGTGAGCTCCAGGTCCTCGCCTACCGTGTCTTCTCGGAACGGTCCGATCTCCGCCAGGACGCGGCGAGGGAATGCCCCGATGTTGCCGGAGACTATGGGGAGGCAGCCGATCATGGTCAGGGCCCGGCGGACCATCCCGGTGCCGACATGGCTGATGAAGGCCAGCAACCGCGTCTGGACCCGGTTAAGGTTCACCGGCCGGTCATCGCCGCAGACAGCCCCCGTGCGCTTGTCCGCGAAGCCCTGGAGCATCCGTTTGACGGTGTTCCTGGAGAAAATCCCGTCCGCGTCGACAAACATGAGGACGTCGCCGGTGGCCTTGTGGATGCCCAGGTTCAGGGCGGCGCCCTTGCCCGAGTTGGCTTGCGCGAGGACCGTGATCCGGGGATCCGAAGCGGCCAGGCTTGCCATCAGCTCGGCCGTGTTGTCCGTGGAACCGTCATCCACGAGGATCACCTCGTAGCGGTCGTACCCGGTGAGCTGGATGGAGCGGACGCAGTTCTCGATGACGGTCGCCTCGTTGAAAGCCGGGACAATGATCGACACGCTGGGCCAATCATCGAGCAGGGTGGGCGCTTCGCGGCGGCGGCGCCGGACGGCCCGGAGTTCAAACCAGACGGACAGCGGCAGCACCAGCAGCTTCATGAGCCCGAACACCAGGATCGGCAGCCCAATGAGGAGCAGGAGGAACTCGGCCTCCGGGACCGCTGAGGCGGAGGCGGATTCAAACCAGGACATTGGCGTACGCTCCTGTGCTTTGCCGGAAGGACGCTGGGTTGAAGGATGGAAGGGCGAACGACGCCAGGACGGCGTCCAGGAGTTCGGGGGCGCGTTCGCTGTTCGCGCCGAACCGGGCGTTTATTTCGAGGACCACCGGGGTCCCGCCAGCACGGCGGCGGACGTCGACGTCGACCGGACCCGTGAGGCCCAGCGAGCGGACGGCGGCCATCGCCACGTTGCCCACGTCAATGGCTTCGCCCGCTACGGCGCGGCGGGTGGTCACGGCGTTGCCCACGTTGCCCTGCGCCAGTTCGGTCTTCTCCACGACGACGACGAACGGTGCGGTGCCGTTGTGCGCCGGCGTTCCGAAGACCATGGGGCCGTATTCGGCGCCCGGGATGAACTCCTGGACAATCTGGCCCTCCGGCAGGTGGTGCCAGTCCACCTCCTCGCTGCCGTCGATGACGATCACTCCACGCCCGCCGCGGGAAACCCGGGGCTTGACGACTATGGGGCCGCCGAGCGCAGCCATGGCGGCGTCGGCGTCGGCGAAGTCCCTGGGCACCCCGAACCTCGGCACGGGGACCCCGGCCGAGTGCAGCTGCCAGGCCGTGAAGAGCTTGTCATTGGCGAGGGCCACCGGACCCGGGTCGCCGATGATGACACGGACGTCGGCCCCGAACGCGGAACGGAACGCCGCAAGCTGCGGGAGTTCCTCACTCACAGTGGGGATGACCAGGTTGATGCCCTCCTGGACCACCAGCCTGCGGAGCGCCGAAACCATATCCGGGTCCGAGGCCGGCGGGACCGGAACGACGGTGAGGCCGGCCCCGGCGGGGAGCTCCCGGATGTCGGTGCCCAGTACGGGAATGCCGCGGGCCTTGAGCTGCGCCGCGATGGCGCGGCCAGCGGGGCCTCCGGCGCCGGTGACCAGCACGCGGGGCTTCACAGCTTTTCCATTTCCGTGCTCAGGAGGCGGACGGGTTCATAGGCTTCGGCGACCCTGCGCCTCGCCTGTCCCCCGCGGAACGAGGCGATGCCGCGGACCCGCTCGGCCGTCATGTACGGCTTGGCGAGCTGGTCGCTGTGCATTTTGACGGCCTGGATCTTGGCATCCACGTAGTCGTCGATGTCGACGAACACGCTGGGGTTGAATTCGCGCGTCGCCGACGGGCTTTCGTAGCACAGGATCGAGTGATGCTGGCGGGCGGCCCGCAGGGTGGCCATGTGGACGGCCTGGTGATCCTGATGCTGGTCATGGTTGGAATGCGTGAGGATGATGTCCGGGTTATAGCGTGCAATTGCGGCCTCAATGACTCCGACCATTTCCTGGCCGTGCCGGTTCAGCTCCGTGTCGGTGAAATTGTGGTGGCTCATGCCGGAAAGGCCCATGAAGGCCGCGCCGCGCTGGGCATCCAGCGAACGCTCCAGGGCGTCTCCGCCACGCTTGCCATCGCTCATGACGAGTCCCTGCACCTCATGTCCGGAGTCGACGAACTTGGCCAGGGTCCCGCCGCAGGCCAGTTCGAGATCGTCAGGGTGGGCGCCGATGGCCAGAACCCTGCGGGGCTGGCGGGCCGGGACTCCCCCGGTGCGCAACGCCGTCGTGGCAACGCCCAGGGACGCGAGGGCTCCAACTGTCGCGGTGAAGTTGGCAGTCCGCCAGAACTCCGGAGCGTCGAGGATAAAGCAGGCCAGATTTGCCACCAGCAGCATCGAGCCAACCATGAGGAAAATCCTGCGCAACAGCTCGGGACGGCGCAGCCGGCGGTGAAACAAGGACCGGCCGAGCGCGGCGGCGACCACAAAAGTGATCAGGAAAACAATGAGCAAAACATAAATTGAGACCATGAGAAATCCAATTCCTTGGTTGAAGTGCCGGCGCCCCAATGCTGGGCCGGGTTAAATTGTTGGATCTTCAGATCCGGCCGCACAAACGGGCCAGGCCTTGGGGACGGGAGTAGGGCCATTTCTTGAGTCAGCCCGTGGGATCTCCGGCAGGGCACATCCCGGCGCCAGGCGCAGCCGTGATCGGTTGTGCGAGAACTTCTGGGCATTGACCGGCGCTTATGTAGCGCAGCGCAATAGCCCCCCGGCGTGTTGCGTGACATGTTCTTGAGACTTTCTGGAGACCTTGGACTTGCTCTTCCAGTAAACGCGAGAGGCCTATCAGTAGACCCGAGTAGGCACTACTTGAAACCTCATCTAAGTTAATTAATGGCCGGCGCAGGTAGTACTCGCATCTCATATGCCGACTACCCGGATTGGGCCTTTGGCAGAGTCAAAGGTTCCCGTACCAGGCAACTAGGAACGATCAACTGGGCGCCGGCTGGAAATTGCCGGCTAAATAACCGGGATTCAAGGACTACTATTCGGGAACAAATGAGGCATCTTTCGACCGGAATTCCTTGTGTTGCACCACCTGAGGAACCCTGGCCGGGGTCCGTGACTTAACATGACGACGGCGGCGGTGCGGGCCGGCGTCGTAAGTGTTACGTTTTTGGGGAGTCATGAGAACCGGTGCCAAGCCCTGACTGGCCGGTCGGCAACCCTCCCCTTTCGCGGCGGGGTGCCTCAGGTGAATACTCGGCATATCGACCCATTCGAGCTGCAAGCCTGAAAGAAGGAGTACCGTCGTGCCTGACGCATCCGCCCCCGCTGTCCCCAGCACAGCACCCGCCCCGTCCGCCGCCGTCCCCGGCGCGGCCGCCGAGGAAAAGCTGGCCTACCGCCTGTTCACCGGTCCCGACGACCGCTCCTTCTGCGAGCGGGTTTCGGCGGCGCTGGCCGAAGGCTACGTGCTGCACGGAAGCCCCTCCGCCGCCTTCAACGGCAGCAGTGTCATCGTCGCCCAGGCCGTCATCCTGCCGGCCGCAATTGCCAGTGCGGACGCCGCCGTCGCCGACGCGGTAGACGGCCTGGGAACTGACGGTTTCGGCTACGAAGAGACCATCGAGGGCCACGCGTGAGCTACGCCGGAGACCTGTTCCCGCAGGAGGCCTGGGCCAAGCTGGAGGCGGGCGCCATCCTGGTGGACGTCCGCACCGAGGCGGAATGGGCCCACATCGGCATCCCGGACACGGCATCCGCAAACGAAAAGCGGAACGATCCGCTCTTCATCCAGTGGAGCCTGGCCGGCGGCATCCCCAATTCGCAGTTCGTGAAGCAGCTGAAGCAGCAGGCGCCCGAGGATGCCGGTGCCGAGCTGGTGTTCCTCTGCCGTTCCGGCGCCCGCTCCATTGCCGCCGCAACCGCCGCCACCGAGGCCGGTTTCACCTCCTACAACGTCCTTGAGGGCTTCGAGGGCGAGCCGGACCGCTACGGCGAACGGACCGTCAACGGCTGGAAGAACCGTGGCCTGCCCACCAACCTCGGGAAGAACTAAGTGACTTTCAATCCCGACGCCGCCGGCTGGAGCCCCGACACCCAGGCCGTCCGGGGCGGACTTGACCGCACCGGCTTCCAGGAAACCACCGAGCCGATCTTCCTTAACTCCGGCTTCGTCTACGAATCCGCCGCCGCCGCCGAGCGCGCCTTCACCGGTGAGGACGAGCGCTTCGTCTACTCCCGCTACGGCAACCCCTCGGTCGCGACCTTCCAGGAACGCCTCCGGCTGCTCGAGGGCACCGAGGCGTGCTTTGCGACGGCGTCCGGCATGTCCGCGGTGTTCACCGCGCTCGGCGCGTTGCTGGGCACCGGGGACCGTGTGGTCGCCGCCCGCTCGCTGTTCGGCTCCTGCTTTGTGATCCTCAACGAAATCCTGCCGCGCTGGGGTGTGGAAACGGTCTTCGTCGACGGGCCGGACCTGGAGCAGTGGCGCGTGGCGTTGTCGGAGCCGACGACGGCGGTCTTCTTCGAGTCGCCGTCGAACCCGATGCAGGAGATTGTGGACATCGCCGCCGTGAGCGGGCTGGCCCACGCCGCCGGCGCGACCGTCGTCGTCGACAACGTCTTTGCCACCCCCCTGCTGCAGCGCTGCGGGGACCTCGGCGCGGACGTGGTGGTCTACTCCGGCACCAAGCACATCGACGGCCAGGGCAGGGTGCTCGGCGGCGCGATCCTGGGCACCAAGGCGTTCATTGACGGCCCGGTCAAGCAGCTTATGCGGCACACCGGACCGGCGCTCTCCGCCTTCAACGCGTGGGTCCTGACCAAGGGCCTGGAGACCATGGCCCTGAGGGTGAACCATTCCTCGGCGTCCGCCCTGCGGCTGGCGGAGTGGCTCGAGGGGCAGCCCGCGGTCAGCTGGATCAAGTACCCGCTCCTGCCGTCCCATCCCCAGTACGAGCTCGCGGCCCAGCAGATGAAGGCCGGCGGCACTGTGCTGACGTTTGAGCTTTCCCCGTCCCCCGGGCGCTCCGCGAAGGAAGCCGCGTTCGCACTGCTGGACGCGCTGCGGATCATCGACATCTCCAACAACCTGGGCGATTCTAAGTCCCTCATCACGCACCCCGCCACGACGACGCACCGCGCCATGGGCCCGGACGGCCGCGCGGCGATCGGGCTCAGCGACGGCGTGGTGCGGCTCTCCTTGGGCCTGGAAGACGTCGAGGACCTGATCCGCGATCTCGGGCAGGCGCTCAAACAGGTCTGACCGGGGATTCTTCCTTCCGCGGGACGGCATCCCGCGGCAGCGTCTCTTCAGTCAGGCCCGGCGCACCCGCCCCAGGGCCGACGGCTGGTGCGCGGGATCCCGGGACGCCGAGCCCAGCATGGTCACCTTGACGGCCCGGTCGACGACGGCGGCGAGCCCGCCTTCCCGGAACGGCCGGCGCTGCAGCTGCGAACCGGTTCCCTCGGCGAGGATCCGTGCGATGCCCTCGTGGACCAGTTCCAGCTCCGCCTGCTCCGCCAGGACCGGGGCCAGATAGTCCACGAGGGCGTGGACCACATCCGCCGCCGGCGCGGGCGTAAAGGTCCCGAAGTCCAGCAGCTGGCCGCGGAGCCCGCCATTACTGGCCTGCCAGGCGGCCATCCGCAGCAGCAGCGTCGGCACCGGGGCTGGTTCAACGCCGTCGTTCCACTCCCGGCAGGCCGATTCGACCAGGGCACGCACCAACACGGCGATCAGCGCCGCGTCGTCGGCCCGCAGGCAGACGTCGGCGACCCGGACCTCCACGGTGGGATGGTGCCTGCACAGCCGGGCGTCGAAATAGATCATCCCCTCGTCCAGCAGCACACCGCTTTCCACCAGCCGGGTCACCACCCGCCGGTAGACCGGCAGGCTGCCGAAGATCATCGTGGGACCCGAGCCCGGCCAGCGGTTCCACGCCTGGGTGCGGTAGCTTTCAAACCCTGTCTCCGCGCCGTTCCAGTACGGGGAATTTGCGCTGAGGGCTATCAGCACGGCCAGCTTGTCCCGGATCCGGTCCATCACCGCCACGCCTTCCTCGGGGGATTCCACCAACGTGTGGACGTGGAACCCGCAGGTGAGCTGGTTCCGGACGATCAGCCCGAAGCGTTCCTGCATGCTCACATACCGCGGCGACGGCGTTGTGTGCGTCGCGGATCCCCTCGGCGACGTGGCCAGGGCTGCGATGCGGCCGCCGTGTGCCCGTGCGGCCCGGTCCGCGAGCGCACGGCCCTGCCTGAGCTGCTGGAGCAATTGGGGGTAGCCCAGACACGGCTGCGTCTGGGTTTCGATCTGCTCCAGCTTGAGCTCGAGGCTGAACCCGGCGTCTTCGTGGACCGGCCCCTGCGCCGGGACCACCCGGCCGGCGTCGTGCTTCTGCGGGACCAGGCTGGGCAGCATGACGTCGGCCAGGGCGAGCGGCATCCCCGTTTCGGGGTCCACTATCAGCAGTTCTTCCTCCACGCCGAAGGTGCGCATAAATCTATTGTGCGTCAGGACCCGCGGAAGCGCGCTACCCCAACGCGGGGTCACTCCGCGCGCGGCGACAGGTTCCGGGGCAGGGCGCGCACCGCTGCGTTGCGGGCTTCCTATTGCCGGGTGAGGAACACGAGATTCCAGGTCCCGGCGGCCAGCGCCGCGGCGACGGCGGCAGCGGCAATGCCGAGCCCGCCCAGCAGGACCCAGGCGTCGAGGCTGCTGAAGGTGGAGGGCCGCGCCCAGGTGCGCTGGGCGCCGCCGAAGCCGCGGGCCTCCATGGTGACGGCCAGGCGGGAGGCGCGCCGGATGGCCTGCACGAGGAGCCCGAAGCTCTGCCCCAGCGTGGACCGGAGCCGCTGGTACGGGTTGCCGCGCGAGCCCACGCCGCGGGCCCGCCGCGCCATGCCGATGGTCTGCCACTCTTCGGCCATGAGCCCCACGAGCCGCATCGCGGCCAAGGTGCCCAGGACGAATCGGTGCGGCAGTTTCGCGTTCTGGGCCAGCGCGTCGGCAAGGTCCGTGGGGTCCGTGCAGCTCATCAGCAGCACCGCCGGCAGCGCGATGGCGAGTCCGCGGAGCAGGAAGCCCAGCCCCAGTTCAAGGGAACCGTCGCTTACGGACCAGATGCCGGCGTCGAGCAGTATTCTTCCGCTATCCGGCGCCAGGATGGCCGTACTCCAGCCGCCCAGCGCCGCGGCCAGGATCAACGGCCAGCCGCGCTGCCAGAGCAGCGCGAGGCTCAGCCCGGCCAACGGAAACAGCGCCACTTCGAAGGCCAGCGCCACCGACGCTGAAACCCAGTCGATGGACAGCGCCAGCACGAGGGTGATCAGCACGACGGCGGTGAACTTGGCCAGCGGGTTGGCGCGGGTCAGCAGGGCCTGGTTGCCGCGCAGGCTCAGGACGTCCCTCACTGCGCCTGCACCGGACCCGGTACGCGATCGCCCGGTACGCGACTGCCCGGCTCGCGATCGCCCGGTTCCCGGTGCTCCGGGGCGCGGAGGCTGAGCTGGGTGCCGCCCAGGACCGCGGTGAATTCCGCGTCGTGGGTTACCGACACGACGGCGGTGCCGGCGTCGAGGAGTTCGGAGAGGAGGGAGGCGAGCTCGGCCCAGGTGTTGGCATCCTGGCCGAAGGTGGGCTCGTCCAGGACGAGCACCTGCGGATGGGCCGCGAGCACGGTGGCAACCGAGAGCCGCCGCTTTTCGCCGCCGGAGAGTGTGTAGGGGTTCGCGTCCACCAGTTCGGTCAGCCGGAGCCGCTCCAGCAGTTCGTCCACCCGTTCTTCGCCCCGGCCCAGGTGCCGGGGACCGAACATCAACTCGTCGAGCACCCGGCCGGTGACGAACTGGTGTTCGGGTTCCTGGAAGACGGTACCGATCCGGGCAATCAGCTGTTGAGCCTTCCACTGGTACGGATCGGTCCCGGCGCCGGCGCTCAGCTCCGGCGTGGCGGAGACCGCGCCGGACACCGGCGCCAGCAGGCCGGCCAGGGTCAGGGCGAACGTCGACTTGCCGGAGCCGTTGGGGCCGGTGATGGTCAGCGCCTCGCCGGCCCGGATCCGGGCTGTGAGGCCGGACTGCACCGGTACCGGGGCGATGGCCCTGAAGCCCCTGCGCAGACCGGATCGGCGGGGGTGTTCGCGGGAGACCGCCAGGTTGTCGGCCGCCATCAGGAGGGTCCCGGCGTCGGGCTGTCCGGGCAGGGATGCTTTTGCGGAGCCAGCGACCGGCAAGCCCGCGGCAGACGCTGCCCGCACCCGGGTCGGCGGCACGTAACCGGGCACCCAGACGCCCGCGGCGGTGAGCATGTCCCGCGCCTGCACCAGGACCTGGTCCGGCGGGCCGTCGATCAACACGGCCGTATCCGTGGCGGATCCCGGCTGCAGGACCACGATCCGGTCCACAAGGTCCTTCCAGACGGCCACCCGGTGCTCCACCACCACGAGCGTGGCGCCGGTCTTGTCCAGGCAGCGGCCCACGGCGTCGCGGACTTCCAGGACGCCGGCGGGGTCCAGGTTGGCGGTGGGTTCGTCGAGCAGGAGCAGCCCGGGCCGCATCGCCAGGATGCCGGCGAGCGCCAGCCGCTGCTTCTGGCCGCCGGAGAGGGCCGAGGTCGGGTGGTCCAGCGGCAGCCGGCCCAGCCCGACGTCGTCGAGCGCTTCCCGCACCCGCGCCCAGATCTCCGCCGGGGGCACGGACAGGTTTTCCGCCCCGAAGGCGACGTCGTCACCGAGACGGGAGAGCACCACCTGCGTCTCCGGGTCCTGCTGCACCAGCCCCGCCCGGCCGCGCCGGGCCCGCGGCGGGGCGCCGTCGATCAGCAGGCTGCCGGTCTCGTCGGAATCCTCTGCCGTGTTGTCGCCGAGGGCGTCGGCTGCGTTGTCGCCGAGGACCCCGGCCAGGGCGTGGAGCAGCGTCGATTTGCCGGCGCCGGAAGGCCCGAGCAGCAGCACCCGCTCCCCGGGCCTGATGTCCAGGTCCAGCCCGTTGACTGCGGGCCGCGGCCGGCCGGCGTGCCGCCAGCCCCAGCCGCGGGCCGTGACCGCGGCCGGGCGGACGCCGTCGGAAGATGTCGGGCAGTGTGCCGGCATCAGGAGAACACAGGCTCCGTGGCGGCCTTGCGCGAGGCGAACGAGCTCAGCACCCCGGTCTTGGCGAGACCCCGGGTGGCGAGCCAGGACAGGGCGCCGGCGATAATGGCGCCGGAGACGGACATGAAGATGATGTACGCGAGCTTGTCCCCGGCGGCATAGGCGATGTTCCAGCCCCATGGCGCGAAGGAGTCATTCAGGGCGCCGAACAGCCCGGCACCGGCACCGGCCAGCAGGGAAACCGGCAGGTTGAACTTCTTGTAGACGAACGCTGCGAACACGAGCTCGGCTCCGAGGCCCTGGAGCACGCCGGAGATCAGGACAGTGGTGCCGTATTGCGAGCCCATGATCAGCTCACCGGTGGCGGCCACCGTTTCGCAGAACAGTGCCGCCCCGGGCTTGCGGATGATGAGCATGCCCAGCACGGCGGGAATCATCCAGCCGCCGGCGTAGAGCCCGGTCAGCGGCGGGTAGAACGCGTTGACGGGTGCGGAAATGAGGTTGGCGCCCTGGGACCAGGCCCAGAAAATGACGCCGCCGGCCACCGCGATCAACGCGGCCACCACGATGTCCACCACACGCCAGTTGTAGCTGCGCCGGGTGAGGATCTGCTTCGCAGAAATGTCAGTCATGTCGTCCTCCTGAGGAACAGGAGGGGAGAGTGCGCCGGCCGGCCACGGCTTCCGCCGCCCTGCCGGGCACTCTGAGAACTCGACTCCCTTTCGCCGGTACTAACCGGATCAGGTTCGAGGGTCTGCGGCTGTCCGCACTCTCAGCGCCCACCGGTGGTTTTCCCTGGATTCCTCCAGCGATGCCCGACGGCGGCGCTCCCCTGTCGTATATAAAATCGCCCTTGTGGGCACTGTCCAGTTTACACCCGGCGGGACCGGCTTCCCGTGCCCAGCAGTCACATTCCGGGCCGGAGGGACCGGCGCCGCACGGCGCGGCCTGCGCGGCCGGGTCCCTCCGTCAGGGCCGGGACGCTAGGCTGGGGGAAGCCCTGTTCCCTCCCGCAAGGAGTCCGAAGAATGAACATCGTCATCAAACTGCTCGGCACCGGCATCAGCCTGCTCGCCGGGTTCGTCGGCACAAAGCTCGTCGACACCGTCTGGGAAAAGTCCACCGGCAACAAGCCGCCCAAGGGCCACGACGACGACATCCCCACCACGCTGCGCTCGGCCCTGACCTTCGCGCTGATCTCGGCCGCGGTCAGCGCCATCATCCAGGTCCTCGCCAACCGCGGCACCCAGCGCGCCATCACCCGTTTCGCCAAAACCCAGGACATCGTCTAGCGGTCATTTTCGTTAATTTTCGGGGGTTTGGAGGGCCAGGACCTCTTCGGGTCGGGAGGACATGCCCATCCGTCGCGCCCGGGTCCGGTCATAATCGGAATATGCCCATCCGCGGGTCCCGGCGCGGGGCATGATCCGTATCCCGGGGGCAAGTGCGGGTGGCTCCGCTGCGGGGATCGGCTACTCTCCGGGAGGACATGCCCATTCCTCGCGCCCGGGTCCGGACAGAATCGGAATATGTCCATCCGCCGACCCCGGCGCTGGGCATGTCCTTAAGCCCGGCCACCCCGCCGCCCGGACCTGAACCCGGGCGAACTAACGAAAATGCTTACTAGCACCGGTCACCGGCGGCCCCGACCGCCGCCGTCGTCAGCGGCCCCGCCGTCGTCCGAGAAACCGCTCTTGCCCGCGGCCTGCTGCACCACGGCCTCCAGCTCATCGGCACTGAGCAGCTCCGGATGGAGGTGCTTGGTGCGGTAACCGGCCCGGCCCACCATGTGGGCGGACACCGGCACGGTGAGCAGCTGGAAGATCCAGGCCACCACGAGCACCGGCCACACCCACCACGTGCGCATCTGCAGGCCCACCGCGCAGAGCAGCAGGAACAGCCCGAGCACCTGCGGCTTCGTGGCGGCGTGCATTCTGCTCATCAGATCGGGGAAGCGCAGCAGGCCCACGGCCGCGCCGAGAGACATCAGCGCGCCGACCACCATGAACACGGCAGAGACGGCGTCGATCACGGTATCGCCGGAGAACGTCTCAGGATTCACGGGCGTGCTCCCGCCGGTCGGCGACGAACCGGGCCACGGTCACCGAGCCGACGAACCCGATGATGGACACGGCGACCAGCAGCATGAGGTTGTTGAGGTGCCGGTTCACGGCCATGTCGATGCACAGCGCCGCCCCGAAGATGGCCAGCAGCACGTCGGCGGCGAGCACCCGGTCCAGCAGCGAAGGGCCCCTCGCGATCCGGATGATCGCCCCCGCGGCGGCCAGGGACAGCACCACCGAGGTTATGGTCAGGACGAGCTGCATCATGCGCTCACCTCCTGGTTGAGAGCGGACAGTTCGTCCTTGGTGCCCATGATCCGGATCAGCCCGGCCTCGGCGTCGCGGACGTCTTTGCGCAATCGTGCGGCATCGTCCGCGTTGCGGACGTTGATGCCGTGGATGTAGAGCGTGGACGTGGACCTGTCCACCTCCACCACGAGCGAGCCGGGGATCAGCGAGATCACGTGCCCGGTGGCGGTCACCAGCAGGTCCGAGTGGCTCCGCAGCGGGACGGCGACGACGGCGCTGATCACCTTGGGGCCCTTGGCCACGGCAAGGTAGAAGACCTGGAAGCTCGCTGCCACGACTTTGACCAGGATGATCAGGGCAAAGGGGACGGCGCGCAGGATGTTGAACCGGCCGCCGAGTTCCACCGGCGGCAGGTACAGCAGCCTGGCCACCACCACGGCGATGATGGCGCCGAAAAGCAGGTTGCCCGGACTGAAGTCCTGCCAGAGGGCGCCCCAGACAATCACGAGCCAGACCAGCAGCGGGAGTTCCTGCCGCAGTGAGATCCGCTTCCGGCTCATTTCGGCACGCCCTGCTGTGCGGGCTGCTGCGGGGGCTGCTGCTGTGCGTGCTGTGCCAGTGCCGGCACCGGCGCGTCCCCGCCGAGGACCGCCTGGATGTAGGCGGTGCGGTCCAGCATCTCCGCGGCGGACTGGTCCGCCACCTTGAACAGCGGCCCGGCGAAGACGGTCAGCGCGACGCCGAAGATCACCAGGCCCAGGGTGGAGCCCACCATGGTCCGCGGCAACAGGGTGACGTTGGGTTTGCCCGCGCGGTGCCCGGTGGCCGAGTCCTCCGGGGCGGCCAGGAGCACCGGGTCAGGGTGTTCGGCGTCCTCGGGCTTGCGCCAGAACGCGCGGTTCCAGACCCGCGCGACCGCCAGCAGGGTCAGCAGGCTGGTCAGCACTCCGCCGATTACCAGGGCGTAGGCCAGCGGGGTGCCCAGCTGCACGCCCGCCTGCAGGAGCCCCAGCTTGCCCAGGAAGCCCGAAAACGGGGGGATTCCAGCCAGGTTCATGGCGGGAACGAAGAACAGCACGGCCAGCACCGGGGAGAGCTTGGCCAGGCCGGCGACGCGGTCCATGGAGGAGCTCCCGCCCCGGCGCTCAATCAAGCCGGTCACCAGGAACAGGCTGGTCTGGATGGTGATGTGGTGGACCACGTAGAAGACTGCGGCGCCCAGGCCGGCCACCGAGGACATCGCCAGCCCGAACACCATGTAGCCGATGTGGCTCACCAGGGTGAAGGAGAGCAGTCGCTTGATGTCGCTCTGGGCCAGGGCGCCCAAAATTCCCACCACCATGGTCAGCAAGGCGGCGACCATCAGCGGGGAATTGAAGGTGTCCCCCGGGAAGAGCAGCGTCTCGGTGCGCACCATCGCGTACACGCCCACCTTGGTCAGCAGCCCGGCGAACACCGCCGTGACCGGGGCGGGGGCCGTCGGGTAGGAGTCCGGAAGCCAGAAGGACAACGGGAACACCGCGGCCTTGATCCCGAACGCAACTAACAGCATGACGTGCAGCAGGTTCCGCGTGCCCTGGTCCACGTCGGCGAGCTTGATGGCGAGGTCGGCCATGTTGATGGTTCCGGTGGCGCCGTAGATCATGGCGATCGCGATCAGGAAGAGCACCGAGGAAACCACCGAGACCACCACGTAGGTCACGCCGGCCCGGATCCGCGGCCCCGTCCCGCCCAGCGTCATCAGCACATAACTGGCGGTCAGGAGGATCTCGAAGCCCACATACAGATTGAACAGATCCCCGGACAGGAAGGCGTTGGAGACCCCGGCAACCAGGATCAGGTAGGTCGGGTGGAAGATCGAGACGGGGGCGTCCTGGTCGCCGTCGGCCATGCCCTGACCGGTGGCGTAGACCAGCACGGCGAGGCTCACGGCGGAGGAGACCACCAGCATCAGCGAGGAGAACTGGTCCACCACCAATACGATGCCCCAGGGCGGCAGCCAGCCACCGATCTTCACCGCCGCGGTGCCGCCCTCCCAGACGGACGCAAGCAGCAGGCATTCGAGCAGCAGCGTCAGGGACAGCAGCGTGATGCTGACGGCCCGCTGGGCCCGGGAGTGCCGGATCAGCAGGAAGGTCAGGGCGGCGCCGAGGATGGGAAGTACGACGGCGAGCGGAGCGAAACTGGCGATGTTCACTTATCCCCTCCTTCCGGGCCTGGTGGGGTTACGTTGCGCGAGCCGGGCTGCTCTTCGGCGGCGGCGTCCTCGGCGTTGAGCTTGCGGTCGGCCACCTGGACGGTGGCGGCGCCGGGGGCGTTGCTTCCGGCGGTGTTGTTTCCGGGGGTGTTGCTTTCGGGGGTGTTGGAGATCCCGCCACCGTCCGAACCGATCATGGTGAGCGGGAATTCGGAGGTCTCTGCCGGGATCACGGAGTCGTCCTCGGCGTCGAAGCTGGGCGTCTCGGCGACGCGGCGGTCCTCGGCGTCGTCCTGGATTTCGTCCTGGCGGGCCAGCACCCAGGTGCGGTAGATGATGCCGAGCATGAACGCCGTGACCGCGAAGGAGATCACGATCGAGGTCAGGATCAGCGCCTGCGGCAGCGGGTCGTTGTAGTCCCGCGCCCCGGTGTCCTTGCTGAACAACGGCGCCAGCCCGGCGTAACCGCCGGTGGCGAGGAGGAGCAGGTTGGTGGCGTTCGCCAGCAGCATGAGGCCCAGGAGCACCCGGGTGAGGCTGCGTTCCAGGATCAGGTAGATGCCGCAGGCGTACAGCGCTCCCATGACCGTCAGCAGGGTCACGTTGACACTCATGCTTTCCCCCTGGCGGTGGCTTCGGCGGCCGCTTGGTCCGGGGCCCCGCCGGCTTCCTGGTCTTCGGACGGTTCCCCCGGATGCTCTTCGAAGTGCTCGTCGAAGTGCTCGTCGATTTCCGCGCCGAGGCTGCGCAGCACGTCCAGCGTCAGGCCCACGACCACAATGTAGACACCGATATCGAACAGGGTGGACGTGACGAACTTGATGTTCCCGAAAACCGGCAGCCAGAATTCGATGATGGCGCTCTGGAACACCTCGCCGCCAAGCAGCAGGGGTGCCATGCCAGAGGCAGCGGCGGTGGCGAGTCCGATCCCCAGCAGGGCACCGGCGCTGACGGGGGTCGCCTCGCGGAGCTCGTACCGGCCGCCGGCGAGGTAGCGCATGGTCAGGGCCAGGCCCGCGGTGAGGCCGCCTGCGAAGCCTCCGCCGGGCAGGTTGTGGCCGGCCAGGAGCAGGTAGACCGAGAACACGATCATGGAGTGGAAGATCAGCCGGGTGACAACCTCGAAGATGATCGAGCGCCGTTCCGGCGCCAGGGTCCGCCCCGCAACGAGCCACGCGTCGCGGCTTGAGGCGGCAAAGCGGCGGCTCATGGCCAGGGCGGCGTCGTCGCGGGTGTTGCCCCGCCCGGCGCCGCGGCTGGGCTTCCGGCGGCCCACGGTCCCCTCAGCGACGGTGGACGAGGGCCGGATGCCGTCCCCGCGGCCGCGGACGAAGATGAGGCTGGCAACCCCGGTGGCTGCCAGGGCCAGCACGGAAATCTCGCCGAAAGTGTCCCAGGCCCGGATGTCCACGAGGGTCACGTTGACAATGTTGAGCCCTCCGCCGCCTTCGTAGGCCAGCCTCGGGAATTCAAGCGAGACCGGTTCGGCCACGCGGGCGCCCAGCGCGTAGATGGCGACGAAAACCATCGTGAGGCCGAAGGCGGCGCCGATGATGACGCGGACCACCCGGTATTTCCCGCCGGTGCGGTCCCGCAGTTCGGCGGGCAGGCTCCGCATGGCCAGGACGAACGCGACCAGGACGATGGTCTCCACCAGCATCTGGGTCAGGGCGAGGTCCGGGGCGCCCTGCAGCGCGAACATCAGCGCGATCCCGTAGCCCGTGACGGACACCATCAGCACTGCCAGGAAGCGCTTGTTGGCGCGCACGGCTGCCAGCGCCCCGATCACGATGCCGGCGCCCACCACGAGCTGCAGCGGAGAGTTCGGATCAATGAAGTAGAGCTCGCCGGGCAGCGGCTTCCCGGCCATCAACAGCGCCGTGAGCGGGAGGACGAATGCCACGGTGAGGATGACGGACAGGTAGAAGAACAGCGAACCACGCTGGGTCCGTCCGGTGACCCAGACGGCGGCGTCGTCGAGGGCCCCGATGGCCGCCTGGTAGCTGCGGTCGCCGTCGATCCAGCCGGGGACCAGGCCCTGCAGACGGGACACGGCGTTGCGGCCGTAAAACATGGCCAGGCCGAGGGCGAAGGTAATGGCGGTCAGTCCCAGCGCCGGGGTGAAGCCGTGCCACAGCGAGAGATGACCGGCTGCGCCACCCGCGCCGGCTGCGGCACCGGCGTGGTCCGCTGGCCCGCCCGGGAAGAGGGCGGCGTAGGGCTGGATCCAGCCGTCCACCGGGTCCGGCCACACCCCGTAGACGATGGTCAGCAGACTCAGGACGGCCGGGGCGGCGAGGAACGCCGGCTTGACCGGCTTGAACGGGGTGGCCTCCACGCCGGGCTTGACGGCGAAGGCGCCCCACATGAAGCGGGCGCTGTAGGCGAAGGTGAGGATGGAGCCGAGGACCAGTCCGCCCAGTAGCACCGGGCCCCACGGGCCCGCGGCGGGGTCGCTGCCATAGTGGACGAAGGCCTCGAAGACGGATTCCTTGGCCACGAAGCCGGCCAGCGGCGGGATGCCGGCCATCGAGGCCGCACCGATCGCGGCGACGACGGCCAGCGCCCGGGCGGAGCCGTAGACGCCGGAAAGCTTGCGGATGTCGCGGGTTCCGGCCTGGTGGTCGATGATGCCCACGACGAGGAAGAGCGTCGCCTTGAAAAGCCCGTGGGCCATGAGCAGGGCCAGCCCGGCGAGGGCGGCATCGGGTTTTCCCAGTCCCACCACCATGGTCAGGAAGCCGAGCTGGCTGACGGTGCCGTAGGCGAGGATGAGCTTGATGTCCGTCTGGCGGAGTGCGCGGTAGCCGCCGACGAGCATGGTGGCCAGTCCCAGTCCCAGCACCACGGGCAGCCAGAACGCGGTCTCCGCGAACCCCGGGGCGAGCCGCGCCACGAGGTAGATGCCGGCTTTCACCATCGCCGCGGCGTGCAGGTAGGCGCTGACGGGCGTCGGGGCCGCCATGGCCCCGGGGAGCCAGAAATGGAAGGGGACGAGGGCCGATTTGGTGATCGCACCGATCAGGATGAGGACGACGGCGGTGCCCACGGCCGCCCCGGCTGGTCCCGTGACCAGCGCCGGAGCTTGCTCCAGGATGGCCGAAATCCGGTACGTCCCGGCGCTGAAGCCCAGCATGATCAGGCCCACCAGCATCGCCAGCCCGCCGGCGGTGGTCACCATCAGGGCCTGCAGGGCCGAGCGGCGAGCCGACAGCCGGGTGCGGGCGTAACCGATCAGCAGGTAGGACAATACGGTGGTCAGTTCCCAGAAGATGAACATCAGGAGCAGATCGTCCGCGGTGACCAGGCCGAACATGGCGCCGGCGAATGCCAGCAGCTGTGCGCCGAAGCCGCCAAGGTACTCGTCCTTGTCCTTGAAGTACCGGGCGCAGTAGACGAGCACCAGCGCCCCGACGCCGAGGATCAGCAGGGACATGACCCAGGCCAGGGCGTCCATCCGGAAGGCAAGCTCAAGCTGCAGCCCCGGGATCCACGGCAGCACCTCCGCCGCGCCGGCGGCGTGCAGGGTGCCGGTGTCCGGATAGACGGCGCCGTGCTGCAGGATGAGCCAGAGGAACGACGCTGCCGGCACCGCCGCGAGGGCGTAGAACGAGTTCCTGCCGAACCTCCGGAAGAGCAAGGGCGCCACAGCGGCCACCGCAAAGTGCACGGCAAGGACTGTGATCACTGGTATCTCCGCAACGTCAGGATTTCGATTGTCTGTAAGTTGGAGCAGGCGGTCATTCGTTGGGTTCGGTCCGGACAGTTTACCAAGCGTGCACAAATTCTTTCACCCGGGGTGCCCGTCGCCGTGTTGGCTGCGGATACTATTCACGCTATGAACTCCGCTGCTGTCCCCGAGGCCATGCGTCCTGCCTCGGAACTGGAACCCGGCAGCCGGGTCCCGCACAAGGGGCGCGTGCTGGCGTGGGCGGCCTGGGACTGGGGATCGGCAGCTTTCAACGCCGTCATGACCACCTTCGTCTTCACCGTCTACCTGACCTCCAATGCGTTCGGCGGAGAGGACCAGGCCTCGGCGGTCCTCGGCGGAGCGCTGGCCATCGCCGGCGCGGCCATCGCGCTGCTGGCACCGGTCACCGGGCAGCGCGCGGATGCGGGGGGCCGGCGCAAGCTGTGGCTGGGGGTCAACACGGCCGCCGTCGCGCTCCTGACGGGCCTGTGCTTCTTCGTCTTCCCGCGGCCGGAGTTCCTGCTGCTTGGCGTGACGCTGATTGCACTGGGCAACGTGTTTTTCGAGTTCGCCGGCGTCAACTACAACGCCATGCTCGCCCAGGTTTCCACCCGCCGGAACATTGGCAAGGTCAGCGGATTCGGCTGGGGCATGGGCTACCTCGGCGGCATCGCGGCCCTGCTGATTGTGCTCCAGTTGTTCGTGCAGCCCAGCTTTGACTGGTTCGGCGCGTCCACCGCCGACAGCCTGAACATCCGCCTGGTGGCCGTGTTCTCGGCCTTGTGGTTCTTCATCTTCGCCCTCCCGGTGCTGTTCGCCGTGCCGGAGCCGCCCTGGGCCAAGCACGGCGCCGGGCTGGGATTCCTGGCGTCCTACCGCCTGCTGGTCCGGCGCATCCGGGCCATCTACAAGACCAGTCCGCACACGATCTACTTCCTGCTGGCCAGCGCCGTCTTCCGTGACGGGCTGGCGGCAGTCTTCACCTTCGGCGGGATCATTGCAGCGGGCACCTTCGGGTTCGAACTCAAGGAGGTCATTTTCTTCGCCATCTTCGGCAACGTCGTGGCCGCCGTGGGCGCCGTCCTGGGCGGTTTCCTCGACGACAGGGTGGGGCCGAAGCGGGTCATCATCGGCTCGCTGACCGGACTGCTGATCGCCGGCTCCGTGATCCTGGTTCTCGGCAACGGCAACTATTCCTTGTTCGGCATGGACTGGGCCGGGGCGACGACCTTCTGGATTTTCGGGCTGTTCCTGTGCCTTTTCGTAGGCCCGGCGCAGTCCTCCTCGCGGGCCTACCTGGCCCGGCTCGCCCCGCACGGCGAGTCCGGGGAGCTGTTCGGCCTGTATGCCACCACCGGCCGCGCCGTCAGCTTCCTCGCCCCCGCCCTGTTCACCCTGTGCATCACCGTCGCCGCCCCGCTCGTGGCTCCCGGCGAAGCGCAGCGCTGGGGCATCCTTGGCATCATGGTGGTGCTGCTGGCCGGACTGCTGGTCCTGCTGCCGGTCAAGCCGCCGGGCACGTCGGAAACCGCCGTGGTCCCCCACGCCTGAAGCAGCCCCCAAACGCCCTGGCGCGCACTAGGCTGGGAGCATGAACGTGGATGAGACAGACCTCCCCGGCCTCGGCCGGCGCAAGGACTTCATGACCGCCTCGGGGCGCCGGATCGGCGTCGTGGAATACCGTGAAGGCCAGACTGAACTGATCGTCTCCACCTGGGACGATCCGGACACCTGCCAGGCGTCCATCCCGCTGACGGCGGACGAGGCCGCCGCGCTGGGCAACCTCCTGGGCGGACAACGCCTGGCCATGCAGCTCTCGGAAGAACACCGGGAAATCCCCGGAATCGTCACCCGGCAGTTCTCCATTGGCGGGGAGTCGCCCTTCCACAACCAGCCCATGGGCAAGGCCTGTATCCGGACCCGCAGCGGCGTTTCGATCGTGGCCATCATGCGCGAAGGCGAGGTGCTCCCCTCACCCGGGCCCGACGTCGTCCTGCACCCGGGTGACCTGCTCGTAGCGGTGGGAACGCAAGAAGGCCTGGATACAGCGGCCGGCATCCTGCGCAACGGATAAGCGGCATGGATCCGCTCGCCCTGACCCTGATCGAACTGGGGGCCGTCGTCTTTTGCCTCGGCCTGCTGGCAAGGCTGGCCGGACGGATCGGAATGTCCCCCATCCCGCTGTATCTCGTGGGCGGGCTGTTCTTCGGGGCCGGCGGCCTGGTCAAACTCGACGGCATGCATGAATTCACCCATCTCTCCAGCGAGATCGGCGTCATCCTCCTGCTGCTTATGCTCGGCTTGGAATATACGGCGGCGGAGCTTGTCACCGGGCTGCGCCGGTCGTGGCAGGCGGGCATCATGGATCTGGTCCTGAACTTCCTCCCGGGCGCCGGGCTGGCGATCCTGCTGGGTTGGGGCGCGGTGGGGGCGATGGTGATGGGCGGGGTCACGTATATCTCCTCCTCCGGGATCGCCGCGAAGGTGATCACGGACCTGGGCCGGATCGGTAACCGCGAGACCCCGGTGGTGCTCTCGATCCTCGTGTTCGAGGACCTCGCCATGGCCGTCTACCTGCCGGTCCTGACGGCCACCCTGGCCGGTGTCAGCTTCGTTGTGGGCCTGCAGACCGTGGGGATCTCGCTCGCGGTGGTCACCGTGGTGCTGATCGTGGCCCTGCGGCACGGCCACCATGTGTCCAAGGCGGTGCACAGCGAGAACTCCGAGGTTTTCCTGCTCAACCTGCTTGGCGCCGCCCTCCTCGTGGCCGGGCTCGCCGCCGCCATGCAGGTGTCCGCCGCCGTGGGCGCCTTCATGCTGGGCATTGCCATTTCCGGCGCCACCGCGCACAGCGCCACCCGGATCCTGGAGCCGCTGCGGGACCTCTTCGCGGCCATCTTCTTCGTGGTTTTCGGCCTCAACACGGACCCCGCGACCATCCCCCCGGTGCTCGGCTGGGCGCTTCTGCTGGCACTCGTCACGGCGGCCACCAAGATGATCACCGGAATCTGGGCGGCGAAGCGGGCCGGGATCGGGCTGCCTGGCCGCTTCCGCGCCGGCGCCACGCTGATCGCCCGCGGCGAGTTCTCGATCGTCATCGCGGGCCTGGCCGTCGCCTCCGGCGTGGTCCCGCAGCAGCTCGCGGCCCTCGCCACGGCCTACGTGCTGATCATGGCCATCACGGGCCCGCTCGCGGCAAAATTCGTGGAACCAGCCGTCGCAATGCTCCGCCGGCCGGCGAAAACGCGGGCGGTGCGCACGGCCGACGGACTCTAGCGGACGGAGCGGATCTGTCAGTGCCGGCCGGGGCTAGAGGTCCGTGCGGTGGAAGTTCAGGTGGCTGCGGCTTGCCGTGGGGCCACGCTGGCCTTGGTACCGGTTGCCGTACTCGCCCGAGCCGTAAGGATGCTCGGCTGCCGAGGAGAGCCGGAAGAAGCACAGCTGGCCGATCTTCATCCCCGGCCACAGCTTGATGGGCAGCGTCGCCATGTTGGACAACTCCAGGGTGACATGGCCGGAGAATCCGGGGTCGATGAAGCCTGCGGTGGAGTGCGTGAGCAGGCCCAGCCGGCCCAGCGATGACTTGCCTTCCAGCCGGGCGGCGATATCGTCCGGCAACGACACGGTTTCGTAGGTCGAGCCCAGGACAAACTCCCCCGGGTGCAGAATGAACGGCTCGCCGGACTCGACCTCCACGAGGCGGGTCAGCTCGGGCTGTTCCTCCGCCGGATCGATGTGGGCGTATTTGTGGTTGTCGAAGAGACGGAAGAACTTGTCGATCCGGACGTCCACCGACGATGGCTGAACCATGGCAGGGTCGAACGGCTCCAGAACAATCCGCTGGGAGTCTATTTCGGCACGAATGTCGCGGTCTGAGATCAGCACAGGATCCAAAATACCGTACTCACTGCGGGCGGACCGCGGGCCGGGGTCGTGGGGCGAGTGTTACGGCCCGCACTACCGGCCGGTAACCGCGCCTCTATTCCGGGTGCGGCATGCCTTCCAGCACCGTCTTGAGCCGTTCCAGCTGGCACACTTCAGCCTTCATCGCCCGCGGGAACGGACTCCTCAACCGGGCCAGGATCCCCTTCGGCTCGCACTCCAGGGCGAAACGGACACGCGTGCACTGGCCCTCGGTGCTCAGGTAGTAGCCACCCCGCGGTCGTGCCTGGCCGACGATGACCTGATACTGGATCTCAGCCCCCGGCCGCGCTTCGATGATCTCGAAATCCCCCGCCACGGCCCGGCCGCCCGGTCCGGTGAGCAGCTGCCGGTAGACGGCCCCCTTGGCCCCCTCGGCCCCGGACTTCAGTTCGATACTGCGGATTCCGGCTCGCCAGCGCGGCAGATTCCGAGCGTCCGCGAGGAAGTTGTAGATGCTCATTGCGTCGCTCTGGATGAGGACGTCATACTCTGCGAATGCCACGGAAATCCTTGCTCGGCGGACAGCTGATGGCGTAGCGCGCTTCCCCCGGGACTGCAGCTAACCCTTTCAGGATAGACAGCGCGGCCCGCCTCGCATGGTCGCGCGGCGGGCCTTTACCGAAGAGTTATGCGCTACGCCGCCCGCGGCGGCCTCCAACTCGCCCGGCAGCGGGGCGCATCAGGTATCCACGCTCACGAACTTGCCCCGGCGGACGTGGGCGGCCCTGGACGAACCGTCGTCGTGGTGCTTGGGCGTGGGAGGAAGGCTCTCCGGATGGATGGCGCCATAGCCGGCAATGTAAGCCCCATTTGAATCGGGACCCCGCCGGGGGATCCTGTTCTGCACCACGCCCAGGATGTTGGCGTCCACAAAGTTGAGCTGGTCGATGGCCTTGGACAGACTGTGCTGGCTCACCTTCTTCGTGCCGACCACCAGCAGCACACTGTCCGTGCTTCGGGTCAGGACACTGGCATCCGCGACCGGGTGGATCGGCGGTGAATCCACGATGATCAGATCGAATTTCTTCTGCAGCTCCTCGATCAAATTGACCATGGCTCCGGAGCCCAGGAGCTCACTGGGATTAGGCGGCAACGGCCCCGAGGCGAGGAGTGCCAGGCCATCGTCGGACCAGTACTGGATGCTTTCCTCGAGGCTGGACGTCCCGACCAGGACAGTGGTGAGACCGATTTCGCCCTCGATGCCGGTGGCGGCGGCCACCGAGGGCAGGCGGAGATCCGCATCCACCAGGATGACCTTGCCGCCGCCCTTGGCGACGGTCAGCGCCAGATTCAGCGCGACGGTGCTCTTGCCCTCCCCCGCCGAAGCCGACGTCACGACGATTGAGCGCATCGGACGGTTCACGCCGGCGAACTGCAGGTTGGTCCGCAGCTTGCGGAAGGCCTCCGCCCCCGATCCGTCCAGAACCGAGGGAGCCGCGCCGAGCAGCCGTCCGCCACCGTGTTCGGTGATTCCGGCCAGCAGCGGCAGATCAGTCGTTTTGCGCAGATCAGATTCGGTCCTGATGTTGCGATCCAGCACGTGGCGCAGCACAGCCGTACCGATGCCGGCGGCGAGCCCGTACAGCAGCCCCAGTGCGAGGTCCAGCTTCACGTTGGGGCTCGACGGCTCGGCAGGCGTCGTGGCGTTGTCCACCGCGCTGAGCCGGATCGGCGTGGGCGTCCCGTTGGTCGGGCGCTCCAGGTCCGCGACTGCGGTGACGAGGCTTGCCGCCACGGCGTTGGCGATGTCCGCGCTGCGCTGGGCGGACCGGTCTTGGGCCTCGATATCGATGATCACCGTGTTGCGTGTTGTTGAGACCTTTATCTTGGAAGCCAGGGCTTCGGGGGTGGTAGCGAGGTTGAGCTTGTCGATGACCGGCTGAAGAACCATGGGCTTCGAGCCATCAACTTCTCGTCATACATAGTGAGACCTTCTAGCGACTGGGTTGGCTGTGGTCTCCCCTAGTAAATTAGATGGGCCTTGGGTGCACACGAGTGTGCACTACCTCTTTTGATTTTGTGGACCACTCGGCCTCTCCGCCGCCGTGGGCTGACTACTTGTGTGGATTACCCGGACCTGAGAGGGAACTACCCATTCTTGGGGCGAGGATCCGCCCCAGGGCCGTCTGGCGGCGAGCCCGTACAGCAAGCCAGGAACAGGCGCGGCGGCGGAAGGCGTTCAACCACGGGCTCAGACTGGGGTAATGTAAATCTCGTTGTTTCGCAGGGACCACGTCCGGCACTCTGGACAGTCCCGCTGCGGCTGTAGCTCAATGGTAGAGCGCTAGCTTCCCAAGCTTGATACGCGGGTTCGATTCCCGTCAGCCGCTCCATTTTCCCGGACCGCCGGCGCCGGACCCGGCGGCAATCGCGGCCGGCCCGTTAGGTCGCTACCTGTATCGTTCGAAGTCTGGAACCCGTTCGGTTCCGCTACAGGAGCGATCATGGCTGACAAGTCCCCCCGTCAAGCAGCATCCAAGAAATCCGGCAAGTCCATCAAGGAAAAGCGGGCCGACAAAAAGGCCTCGTCAGCTCCGCCCAGCTCCCTGGACAAGGCCACCAGCTCCAAGCCGGCGAGTGCCAAAAAGTAGTGAGCGGCACTTTGAGCCACCTCACCCTCGGAGTCATTGCCGGCAGTCGAAAGCCTGACGAGCAGCGTCTCCCGATCCACCCCCTTCACCTTGACCGCATCGCACCGGAACTCCGGCAGCAGCTGATCCTGGAGGAGGGCTACGGCGAGCGGTTCGGCGTGTCGGACCCCCAGCTGGCGCCGCTGGTGGGACGCATCGTGCCGCGTGCGCAGCTGCTGGCGGAGGCCGACGTCGTCCTCCTGCCCAAGCCGCAGCCCGAAGACCTCGCCGAACTCCGTGACGGGCAGGTCCTCTGGGGCTGGCCGCACTGCGTCCAGGACCGCGCCATCACCCAGCTGGCGATCGACAAGAAGCTCACGCTGATCGCCTTCGAGGCGATGAACCACTGGGCCAGCGACGGCGGATTCGGGCTGCACGTGTTCCACAAGAACAACGAGCTGGCCGGCTATTGCTCGGTGCTGCATTCCCTGGCCCTCACGGGATCGACCGGTGACTACGGCCGCCGGCTGAGCGCCGTCGTGATCGGCTTCGGCGCCACCGCCCGCGGCGCGGTGACGGCCCTGAACGCCCACGGCATCCACGATGTCCAGGTGCTGACCAACCGCGGCGTCGCGGCGGTGGGTTCGCCCATCCATTCCGTGCGGATCGCGCAGTTCGACCATGACCACAAGGCGCCGTTCCTCAGCGAGGTCATCACCGAACGCGGGCGCGTGCCGCTGGCGCCGTTCCTCGCCGAGAGCGACATCGTGGTCAACTGCACACTGCAGGACCCCAACGCGCCGCTGACGTACCTGCGGACCGAGGACCTGGACGCATTCCGGCCCGGCAGCCTGATCGTGGACGTGTCCTGCGACGAGGGCATGGGGTTCAGCTGGGCGAAGACCACCACCTTCGCCGAGCCGATGTTCAAGGTCGGGGACCAGATCGACTACTACGCGGTGGACCACAGCCCGTCCTACCTCTGGAACTCCTCCAGCTGGGAAATCAGCGAGGCGCTGCTGCCGTTCCTGTCAACCGTGATTTCCGGTCCCGAGGCCTGGGCCGGGAACGAGACCATCCGCCGCGCGATTGAAATCCGCGACGGCGTGATCGTCAATCCGGATGTGCTGCAGTTCCAGCAGCGGGAGCCGGAGTACCCGCACGCCCCGCTGGGCGTCTGAGCCGTTCCCGGGAGCTAGTGCGTGGCGGCCGCAGGCCGCCCGCCCCGGCGCTCCCCCGCCCGCCGGGGTCCCGGGCCTCTTGGCCTGAGCCCTTGCGGACAATGCGCACCAGCCGCCGCCGGTCCTTCAGGTCCACCTTGAGCATCAGCTCGCCCCGACGCGCCAGCACGACGGCGACCGTCGCCGCGGCGAGCGCCGGCACCCCGCCGGAGAACAGAATGGCGGTCTGCGGGTCCACGTGCTCGGCCAGCCAGCCGATCATCGGCCCGCCGATCGCCTGGCCGCCGATCAGCACCATGATGTACAGGCTCATCACCCGGCCGCGGACGGCCATGTTGGAGCTGATCTGGACCAGCTGGTTGGCCGCGGTGAGGAACATCAGGCACCAGAAGCCGGCCAGCACCATGGCCGCCCCGAACCACACCATGGACGGCGCGAGGGCCGCGAGGCAGAGCATGAGCCCGTACATGCCCGCGCCCAGCATCACCGAGCGCAGCCGCAGTTCGCGCCGCCGCGCAGAGGTGATCGCCCCGGCCAGCGCGCCCAGTGCCACCAGCGCGTTCAGCAGGCCGTAGCCGCCGGCGCCGACGTCGTACACATGGTCCGCAAACGCGGCCAGCAGCACCGGCAGGCTCATCGCGAACACGGCGACGAAGCCGGCCATCAGCCAGGGCCAGTAAATGGTGGGCTTGCTGAGCGCGTAATTCAACCCCTCCCGGAGCATGCCCTTGCGCTTGGGGACGGGAGCGCTGATGTGCAACTCGTCCTTCCGGAGGGTGAGCAGCATCGCCACCGTGGAGCAGCACGCCACGGCGTTGGCGGCGAAAGCCCAGCCGGCACCCACCGCCGTGAGCAGCAGCCCGGCGGCTGCCGGGCCGATCAGGCCGCCGAGCTGGAAGGTCGTGGAGTTCACACTGATGGCGTTCCGCAGGTAGAGCGGTCCCACGAGTTCATTGACAAAGACCTGCCGGGCCGGCTGGTCCAGCACCGTGACCAGCCCCAGGGCCAGTGCAATCGCGTAGACGTGCCAGACTTCGATCCGCTGGGTCAGCGCCAGCACCGCGAGGATCGCCGCAAGCCCGGCGGCCACGGACTGGCATAGCATCAGGATCCTCCGCTTCGCGAAACGGTCCGCCATCATCCCCGCCCATGGCCCAAGGAACAGCGAGGGCAGGAACTGCAGCGCCACGGTGATGCCGACGGCGGTGACGGAGCCGGAGAGCTCCAGGACCAGCCAGTCCTGGGCGATCCGCTGCATCCAGAGGGCGATCACGGCGATGAAGTGGCCCATCGCGAAGATGCGGAAATTCCGGACCCTCAGGGAAATGAAGGTGTGGCGCCACGGCAGGCGCTGGTTGACGACGGCGATCGGCGCGGTGTTGGTGTCCGGCAGTGGGGTTACGTTGGCCTGTAAGGGCGGAGGGGGTGCCAAGGAATGTCCTCAAGGGAGCGGGTGTGCGGGGATGCCTCTACGCTAAGCTGGCCCGGACAGATTGTGGAAGCTTATTCTCCGCATAACTCGCATTACGAAACGCAATGCGGCGCCCAGGTGCCGCCGGCCAGGAGTCCGCATGTTCGAACCCGCCCAGCTCCGTTCCTTCCTGGCCGTGGCCGAGACCCTGAGCTTCACCAAGGCCGCCGAACGCCTGGGCCTCGCCCAGCCGACCGTGAGCCAGCATGTCCGCAAGCTCGAGGCCGCCGCAAAGCGCGTCCTGGTGGCGCGCGACACCCGCGATGTGCGCCTGACGGACAACGGCGACGCGATGGCCGGATTTGCCCGCAGCATCCTCTCCGCGCACGACGCCGCCTCCCGCTACTTCTCCGGATCCGCCATGCGCGGCCGCCTCCGGTTCGGCACGGCGGATGACCTGGCCATCACCGGGCTCCCGCGGATCCTCCGGGAGTTCCGCCAGGTCTACCCCCAGATCAACCTGGAACTGACCGTGGGCCAGAGCGACCAGCTCTACAAGCGGCTCAACGCCGGCCAGCTGGACCTCGTCTTCGTCAAGTGGGTCGCTGGCGCGAAGGACGGCACAGTGGTCCAGCAGGATTCCTTCGCCTGGGTGGGCCTGGAGCAGACCGTGCTCGATCCGGCCGAGCCGGTACCGTTGATTGCCTACCCGTCGCCGAGCCTGAGCCGGAAACTCGCCATTGACGCCCTGGAATCCTCCGGCCGGACCTGGCGGATCACCTGCACCACACGCCAGATCAGCGGAGTGCTCGCCGCAGTCCGGGCGGGCATCGGCGTGGCCGTGATGCCGTCCTCGCTGGTCCCGGACGATCTGTTGGTCATTACCCGGCGTTTCGACCTGCCGGCCGTGGGCGACGTCGACTTCACCCTGATCCGCAACCCGCTGGCCAATACCGCGGTGATTGACGCCCTCACCGAGGCGATCGTAGGGCGGACCCTCAAGCGCTCCGCCTGAGGATCCGGCCGGCCGGTGCCGCCTGGCAGGCGGAATAGTACGGGTACTGCCGGTGTACCTACTCGGAAGGCGTACTTACGCGGACCCCTGTTGCCTCATTGCAATACCTCCGGGAAAAGTGATTCGTTGCCTCATCTGAAAACCTCCGGTTGATGGCTTCGTTGCCTCATTGAAGAACCT